>CBFHSW010000026.1:0-6813 GCA_965658595.1 Gammaproteobacteria bacterium
TCCACCACTGCAATCTGAACGAGTCAGATGCATTCCTCTCAAAATATTAGGGACACTAATGAAATACAAACATAAATCTTTCATTTTAAGCCTCATGTTTGGCTTATTTTTATGCACCTCTATTACACATGCATCCGAACAGATCATGGTTGATAAAGCAGAATATGAGCAACTTAAAGATGCCGTAAAATTCCTAATGGAAGAACGCAACAAACAAGAAGTCGCTGTCGAAGAAGCTAAACAAGCCGCAGAAGAAGCGACAGAAATTGCCGAAGCAGCTGCAGAAGTGGCGGAAAGCTCATCACTAAGTAATTTTGATAAGTTATCCATCGGCGGTTACGCAGAAGCACATTACAATAATTATGATTATGACGACGGCAGCGATAAGAAAGAATTCGATCTGCATCGCTTTGTGATTTTCACAGGCTATGAATACAACGACCGATTACGCTTCTTCTCAGAGTTTGAGATCGAACATGGCGGTGTTCAAGATACAGATGATGGTGATGGCGCACTTGGTGGTGAAGTGGAAGTTGAACAGGCCTATGTCGAATACGACTTTATGCCTAATGCATCTGCGCTAGCGGGTCTTTTTATTCTTCCCATAGGTATGCTTAATGAAACTCATGAGCCAAATACTTTCTATGGTGTTGAGCGTAATAGCGTTGAAAAATATATTGTTCCAACCACCTGGTGGGAAATCGGGTCTATGGTGAGCTTCAATGTGGGTGATGGCTTCAAACTAGAGGCAGCCGTACATAGTGGACTTCATATGGATGATGACAATGGTTATATTCGTGGTGGGCGCCAAAAAGGTTCTAATGCTGAAGCAGAGAATCTCGCTTACACATTTGCTGCAACCTACACTGGTTATCAAGGTCTAGAGATAGGTGCCTCATACCACTATGAAGAAGATCCAAGCCAACAAGATGGAAATGGTGACTATATTGATGATGCTTCTATGATCGAGGCACATTTAGCCTACAACCGCGGTATATTTGGTTTGAAAGCACTATTTGCAGAATGGGACTTTGATGGTACTGGTATCGAAGCTGATGGTGGTGACAAGCAACGAGGCTGGTTCATCGAGCCAAGCATACGCCCTCTTCCACAGTTAGGCTTATTTGCACGTTATGAAGATATTGAGTACTTCAAAGGCAATGACAGAGAGCTAGAAATTTGGTCAGTTGGTGCAAATTACTACCTGCACGATCAAGTCGCTCTAAAGTTTGACTATATTGACTACAAGGACAAGAAAAACAATACCACTGACTTTGATGGATTCAACTTAGGTGTTGGTTTATCCTTCTGATCTTAATTTAAGTCAGCATTCAGCGTGAGAACCTAAACTAGACATAACTGGAAACAATCAGTCCACTGGGTTCTCGCGCTTTTGCTGTATATGCAAACGTCTATAATCAGAATACAGCAATATGCATCCCAAAAAGTTACGCACACTGTACTGTCCATTAATCGAGAATAAGCCATGAAAAAATTCCAACTCCTCACATGTGTCTCCATATTCTGTGCATGTTTGACTAGCCATGCTGATGATTACGAACACTCCAAAGGGCTTCCAGCTGAAACACTAGAACAGGCCCTTCAAAATTACGACGTTTACAATCAACAATTATCAGACATGCTGGCGCAGAAACTGACACCTGAGGCAATGCATGAAATACACATACTCAGT
The DNA here is from genome assembly GCA_965658595.1 of Gammaproteobacteria bacterium. Taxonomy (GTDB): domain Bacteria; phylum Pseudomonadota; class Gammaproteobacteria; order UBA4575; family UBA4575; genus UBA1858. The sequence goes on from CBFHSW010000026.1 coordinate 1,694, forward strand.
TACACGCTCGAAAATGCACTGGAGAGAATTGAACAAGTCCTAGAGCAGCATCAAGAGGATTTAGAAACAATACACAAAGCCTCTGAACATATGAATGCAGATAAAGTCACAGAATACGGACAAAAATATCTTGAAACATCTAATGCCTTACGTCAATAAAACGACTCTGATCTTTGCCTTACTTGTGTGGCTAAGTGGCTACTCAACTGTGAGTGCAAGAGGGGTTTACCTGGAGCCTGTTACTTTTATCAATAATGTATTTTCAGGCCAACCACCTTCGCCAAATAAACTCACCATTAAAGGAGAGTTAGCACAGGATATCAAAAGCATTCTGGAACACCGCTATAAAAAAATCAGACTATCTTATTGGCAACAGCAACAGCGTACTGTGTGGATTTTAGAGGAGATTGGTAAAGAAAGACCTATCACCGCAGGATTCGTTGTAGAAAACAACAAGATTCAAGATTTTAAAGTACTGGTATTTCGAGAAAGTCGTGGATGGGAAATTCGCAATGAATTCTTCACCCGCCAGTTTTCAGGTGCCACTCTAGTCTCAAACACACGCCTAGACCGACGCATCGACAACATCACTGGAGCCACTATGTCAGTAAATGCCATGAAAAAACTGTCCAGAATGGCACTTTATCTGCATAATCACGTCACTACTGAATAACCCAGTTCCAGCAGATGCTTAAACTTCATGAATGGCACCGATACATAGGTATCGTGTCAGCTTTTTTTGTGATTGTACTGTCTTCCACAGGACTAATACTTAATTACAATGATGCATTACAATTAGATGAAAGTCATATCGCGAATCAATGGTTGTTAGATCACTACAGCATTGGAGAATTCCCAATAACCTCCTATCAATTAAATGATCAATTGATATCACATTCCAGCCAGTTTGTTTTTATCGATGGCAATTATATTTTGCAAACTAATAATGCACTGCTAGGCGCCATTCATACTCAGGAATTTATTGTATTGGCCACACCCATGAGTCTGATCATATTGGACCTAGAGGGTAATTTAGTCGACGAAGTCAGTGAGCTAACTGGATTGCCAGAAGCCCCTTTAGGAATATCTAAGGACCCGTTGGGCCATCCTGTATTACGAGGCGTCAATACTTATTGGAAGTCCAGCCCAGAGTTATCTGTATGGCAACCTCTAAAAGGGCCACATCCACAATGGGTTGCTCCCATTAATACACCCGAAGCGATCGCACAACAGATCCAGGATTATGTGCGCAGTCACGAAATTACTTTAGAGAGAATGCTATTGGATTTACACAGCGGGCGGTTATTTGGAGACTTTGGCAAAAACATTATGTCACTTGCCGCCTTGTTGCTGATTTTACTCGCTGTCAGCGGCACAATTATTTGGTTCAGAAAAAGCTCTACACGCTAAGTTTCAGCCAGTAAGAACATCGATATGTGGAGCGAATTCTTTGAGTGCTCTTTCATATACATTGCGTTTGAAAAAGACCACGTCTTGAATAGGCTTCCAATAGTCCACCCATTCCCAGCCATCAAATTCTGGCAACGAAGAATGTTCTAAATCAATGCGACTATCATCCGAAGTCATGCGCAATAAGAACCAACGCTGTTTTTGGCCTATGCATTTAGGAAAACATTTTCTACGCACAAAATGTGGTGGCAATCGATATTTTAGCCATTCTTTTGAAGACGCCATTACTTCGACATCGTCATGTGTAAGGCCTGTCTCTTCAGTCAACTCTCGGTATAAAGCGTCTTCTGGTGTCTCGTTATCACTGATACCACCCTGCGGAAACTGCCATGCATCTTGACCACAGCGTTTGCACCAGAGTAATTGTCCTGAAGAATTACATAAGACGATCCCCACATTCGCTCTGTAACCTTGTGAATCTATCATTTTATTTTTATTCTTATAATTATGATTTTCAGCTATTCTTTCACATGCATCAAATTCGCGCAAACAAGTGCATGCTTGCGTCTAATTTCATTGAAAAAACACCCTATCCAACCATATTTGACCGGAGAAACCCCATGCCGCTAGCTCTTTTTGATCTCGATGAAACCTTACTTGCTGGCGATAGTGATTATCTGTGGGGCGAATATCTAGTGGAAAAAGGCGTAGTTGATGCAAAATATTATGAGGAATCCAATAGGATTTTTTACGAGCAATATAAACAAGGCACACTGGATATCTATGAGTTCACACGTTTTGCGTTTAAACCACTAAGTGAATTTCCAATGCAAACACTGAAATCATGGCGTGAGGAATTCTTACATCAGAAAATCAAGCCGATTATGACGAAAAAAGGCCAACAACGCGTCCAACATCACCGCGAATCTGGCGATACCATAGTCATTATCACGGCAACCAACCATTTTATTACCGAACCGATTGCTGATCTGTATGGTGTCGACAAATTACTTGCTACTCAACCCGAAATGGTTGATGGCAAATACACGGGTGAATGCTCATCACCCTGTTTTGCTAACTTCAAACTTGATCGCCTCAGAGAGTGGTGTGATGCCTCACAACAGTCTATGGATAATAGTGTAGCCTACAGCGATTCTAGAAATGATATTCCCTTGCTGAGCGCGGTGACTCAAGCCTATGCTGTAGATCCTGATGAAGCTCTGCGTGATCATGCCAAACGGCATCAATGGCCAGTCATTTCGTTTAGAGATTAAGCTTTAATCATGAATGTGATGGTGCTTTTGTATCATCCCAGAGATAGCGCCTAGATCTTTTATTAAATAGCGGGCACCTTTAATGTCTGTCGCATGAGTATCAGCTTGGTAGTGAATCCCAACTTCAATATTATTTTGATAACGCTCATGAATGAAAAACTCTATAAAACAACGTCTATTTTCATCCGAGCACTCATAACTCACAGGAACCGATAGGCGCAGCTCATTTTTATGATTGAGATAATGAACTAAAACCTGAGTGACCACACCATAAGCATTGTCCTGCTCCACGATCAGCGTCACAGTTTGCAGTTGATTTTCATCTACAGGTCCAAAAAATGGCGTCACACCATATTGAGCATATTGATTGGGGAACACCTCAAAAACTCGCAGATGGTTTTCAGTCAATGCATAACAATCAACAGATAAAAAACTCATCAAAAACATCAGGTTTAAGCATTGCTTTTGCATCTTCAAGTTTTTAAATATGTACTGTTGTGCGGTTGATTTCTGCACGGCAATAAATATCTTTGTGATTGCTATGATTTGCATCTAATTCAGCGCGCGTCTTAGAAACTATAGCCATAGGCTTGTTCGAACTGCTGCTTAAACTCATCCATAGTGAAACTATGATTTTGAGTCCCATGATGCTGTATTTTTATTGCCCCCATCAAAGAAGCGATACGACATGTTGTCTCCCAACCCATCTTGTTCATGATGCCGAAGATAAGCCCTGCTCGATAAGCATCACCACAACCCGTTGGGTCTTGCAATTCACTTACTGCAACAGGAGGAATTTGTAGTACTTGTTCTGCCGTATGCACCATAGAGCCTTCGCCACCTTTAGTCACAATCAATGCCTGCACATGCTGTGCGATCTCCTGCTCACTTAAACCCGTACGCTCTTGTAACAACTCAGCTTCATAGTCGTTCACTGTCACATAGGTAGCTTGTTTTATAAAAGTCATAAGATCGTCACCATCAAACATAGGCAGACCCTGACCTGGGTCAAAAACAAAAGGTATCTGCGCATCAAAAAATTGCTGCGCGTGTTGAATCATCGCATCACGTCCGTCGGGGGAGACCAGACCTAAACTTATGTCATCTTGAGCAGGAATGGTCTGCTGATGAGCAAAATCCATTGCGCCGGGATGGAATGCTGTTATTTGATTATCATCTAAATCAGTAGTGATAAATGCTTGAGCAGTATATGCATCATCAATTTGAGCTAGATAATCTCGGCTTACACCGACTTTATCCATCCAATCTGCATAGGGTTTAAAATCTGAACCTACCGTCCCCATCGGCTTACCATCACCACCCAATAGTTGTAAATTATAGGCAATATTACCCGCACACCCTCCGAACTCCTTGCGCATTGCAGGCACCAAAAAACATACATTAAGAATGTGCACTTTATCTGGCAAAATATGGTTTTTAAACCTATCTTGAAAAGTCATAATGTTATCGTAAGCGAACGAACCACAGATTAGTGCTGTCATTGTTGTTTCCTGAATGGTGTTGAATTCTTATATTAGTAATGAATATTAATGCAGAGTATTGGTGTTAATCAGACTCAATCGACCTCTACCATTTCAAAATCGTCTTTGATCGCACCGCACTCAGGGCACTGCCAATTCATAGGTATGTCATCCCATTTAGTCCCTGGTGCTAGTCCGTCTTCAGGCGCACCTTTTTCCTCATCATAAATCCAACCACAAATCACACACATATATTTTTTGTACACGTACTCACTCCTTGTTCCAGCATGCTAGTATCAATCGATGATATATCAGACACTAACATTCATTAATCATTAATATTAAGACCATGCGGCCAAGTATCTTATGCTTTGCAGGCTTGGATCCCTGTGGGGGAGCCGGACTGCAAGCAGATATCGAATCTATCTCTCAATGTGGTGGTTATAGCCTCCCCATCGCAACTTGCCTGACCGTGCAAAACACTCAACAAGTCCGTTCAGTGAGCGCTGTTAAAGTCGAACTCATTCAGCAACAAGTCAGCGCCCTGATCCAAGACATAGATATAGCTGCCTGTAAGATCAGCGTCATTCCCAATCAAGATATCGCGCACATGATAGCAGAGATCATTGCAGATTTTTCCAGCATCCCTGTGATCTATGATCCTGTACTAATCCCGTCTCAGGGACAGGCTTTTTCAGATCCAGCAACACTGGAGACTATCCAACAAAAACTATTACCCAAGGTCGATATTATTACTCCTAATCACAATGAGCTTGACCAATTAGCGCAATCAGGCGAATCTCTGTCTGACAAGATAAGCGCTGTGACGAATCTTGGACCTAATCATATTTTGGTTACGGGTGCTGATGAAGACAGCACCAAGGATAGCTCCCAAGTGAATAACCATCTTTATACACAGAAGACACTTATACAAACCTACGCATGGCCCAGCTTG
>CBFHSW010000027.1:0-18338 GCA_965658595.1 Gammaproteobacteria bacterium
GACGAATTCATCTAAAGGTATCGCAATTCTCGGCTCCACGGGCAGCGTTGGATGCAATACATTAGATGTGATTGCACGAAATCCAGATGAGTTTCATGTGGTGGCTCTGGGTGCAAATACTTCTATCAAAATATTGCTAGAACAGTGTCAGCAGTTCCACCCAAAATATGTGGTGGTATGTGATGCTCAGGCCGCTGAACAATTTAGTCAGAGTTTATCAACGTTAGAACAACCTCCTGAGTTACTTAAAAACAGCCAAGGCTTAGAGCAGATTGTCACTCTGTCAGAGGTGGATTGTGTAATGGCGGCAATAGTAGGCGCTGCCGGTCTTCCTTCTACTTTAGCGGCTGCACGTGCAGGCAAAACAATTTTATTAGCTAACAAAGAAGCGCTAGTGATGTCGGGAGAGTTATTAATTAGCACAGCTCGAACACATGAGGCTCAATTGTTGCCTATTGATAGTGAACATAATGCTATTTTTCAATGCATGGCAAATTGTGCTGATGAGCGGGTCATGCAGGGTGTCGATGAAATAATATTAACTGCCTCAGGTGGACCATTCTTGAATACACCTGCTGAGGAATTACTGCAAATAACTCCTGCGCAAGCTTGCAAGCATCCCAATTGGTCGATGGGAAGGAAAATCTCTGTGGATTCTGCCACTATGATGAATAAAGGCTTGGAGTTAATTGAAGCTTGTCTTTTATTCAATATCGATATAGCGAAGGTGCAGGTGTTAGTACATCCGCAGTCAGTGGTTCATGCGATGGTGAGTTATAAAGACGGTTCAATGTTAGCGCACATGGGTTATCCCGATATGCGCGTGCCTATTGCTCATGCCATGGCTTGGCCAACAAGAATATCTTCTGGCGTGGAGAAATTAGATTTAACTAAAACACATCTTGAGTTCATGCAGGCAGATTTGAGTAAATTTCCGTGTCTTGCATTGGCGATGCAAGTACAAAAGCAGGGCCAATCTGCACCTACTGTGATGAATGCAGCCAATGAAATTGCCGTGCAGGCTTTTTTAGATCAACAAATTAATTTTACTGAGATCCATACGGTGGTGTCGAAAGTTGTAGACTCTATGCAACTTGTTCCGGTCAAAACACTCGAAAGTATCCTTGAAGTCGATGCAAGTGCACGTGCGCTTGCCCAGACTGTTATTCAGCAGCATTGAGTGTGTGATGTTTTTTGGTTTAATGAAAATAATTAAAATGATAGCTAGTGAAATAATAATATTGAGCGAGGTTGCTGAGAAATCGTGAATAGTTTTTTAATTAGTCTATTGTCTTTCATTGTTGCAATCAGTGTAATTGTGACAATTCATGAGTTTGGGCATTACATAGTTGCACGCTGGTGTGGAGTTAAGGTGCAACGTTTTTCTGTGGGCTTTGGTCAAGCGCTGTATCGATACGTTTCTCCACGAAGTGACATAGAATATGTTGTCGCTGCTATTCCATTGGGTGGTTATGTGAAAATGTTGGATGAGCGTGAACAAGAAGTTGATGCCTCAGAAAAACATAGGGCCTTTAATAATAAATCTGTTTATTCGCGCTTTGCTATTGTGGCCGCTGGCCCGATGGCCAATTTTATTTTTGCAGTATTTGCCTACATGTCGATGTATATGATTGGTGTGCAAGGGATTGTGGCTGAGATTTCGCAAGTCGAAGAAAACACTATCGCCTATCATTCGGGTCTACAAGCGGGTGATGTCATTGTAAGTATTAATGATAAGCCTATATCAACTTGGGAAGATCTAAGTTTGACGCTCATCTCTGAAGGGTTGAAAACAGGGGTAGTGCAAATTCAAAAAACTGATAGTGAGGGCCAAGCCAGTCAAATTGCACTGGATTTGTCAGATAGTAGAGTGCTGGTAGGTGAAGGTAACCCCATTAGCAAAATTGGCATTTCTCCATGGCGTCCAGAGCTGACGACACAATTTGGTGAGTTTTCCTCTGATAGTGCAGCCCAACAACAAGGTTTTCTAGAGGGTGACACGGTCTTGGAAGTGAATGGTCAAGCGGTTGATGGTTGGATGAATTGGGTGGCATTGGTCAAAAGTCATCCGGGAAAAGACATGAAGTTGCTTATCTTGAGAGACCAACAACGCTTAGCGATGACATTACGTCCTAGGGCGATAGAAATTGACGGAGAAGTCATCGGTCGCATCGGAGTTCGTCCTTGGATAGATCGAGAAGCTCTCAAACAGCGTCAAATCACTACTAAACAGGATTTTTTTGCTGCATTTCAGCACGGAATGTCAAAAACATACGATATGAGCGTGCTGACAGTGAAATTGCTTGGTAAACTAATCACCGGCGAGGCTTCCACCAAAAATATCAGTGGGCCGATATCGATCGCAGAGTTTGCGGGAATATCAGCTCAGATAGGTTTAGCATCGTTTTTAAGCACTTTGGCTATAATCAGCATCAGTATTGGTATTCTTAATCTATTACCTGTGCCTATGCTCGACGGCGGTCACCTGATGTACTATCTGATAGAGATGGTCAAGGGGAGTCAGGTGTCAGAAGCAATACAAATTTTAGGACAAAAATTAGGCATATTAATGCTTGCGGGACTTATGCTGTTGGCATTTTATAATGATATTCAAAGACTGTTTAGCTGAACTCAACATACTGTGATAACTAGAACAATAAAATCTCTGTTGGCGATCTGTTTCTTATGTAACGTTCAAATCGTCACTGCGCAATCTTTTGACATCGTCGATATTGAACTCGAAGGTTTGGAGAGAATTACACCTGGAACAGTGTTTAGTCATATACCTGTTGAAGTGGGTGATACTTTCAATGAATCGGATTCGGTACTGATCATCCGTCAACTGTATCAAACAGAATTATTCAGCGATGTGCAGATACGGCGTGATGGCAACAAATTGATCGTGGCATTGAAAGAGCGACCAGGTATTGCCTCTCTAGAAATTCTTGGCAATAAAGATATTCCAGATGAACAATTAATTGAGAGTTTAGAAGCAATTGGTATTGCACCTGGGCGTGTATTAAATCGTTCGGTATTGGAAAGATTAGAGAACGAATTGCTACAGCAGTATTTCTCACGTGGAAAGTATAGTGTAGAAATTAACACTGTGACTAATGAATTAGCGCGTAACCGTGTTGACGTGCAAATCATGATTGCTGAGGGTGAAGCAGCTAATATTCGTGAATTGAATATAGTTGGCAATACCGCCTATGAAGAAAAAGATTTAAAGAAAGACTTTCAATCGGGTAAAAAACCAATATGGAAGTTCTGGTCTGCTCAAGATAAATACTCTAAGCAGACATTATCGGCAGATTTAGAGGGCTTGCGTTCGCAGTATTTAAATACTGGTTATATGAATTTTGACATAGACTCTACACAAGTTTCGATCACGCCGGACAAGAAAGATATTTTCATCAGTATCAATATTAATGAAGGTGATCAATACACGCTGAATGATGTAAAGCTGGCTGGGCAGTTCGTAGTTGCAGAACAAGAACTAAAAAAACTTTTGGTGACAGAGCCAGGTGGCATTTTTTCACGTGAGTTAGTAGTAAGATCCACAGATGCAATTTCAAGACGTTTAAGTGCAGATGGTTATGCATTTTCACGTATTAATCCTATACCGAAATTAAATGAAGAGGATAAGTCAGTAGATTTAACTTTCTTTATTGATCCGGGTAAGCGTACCTATGTCAGGCGCATCAATATAATAGGTAATCAATATAGTCGTGACGAAGTTTATCGACGTGAGTTACGACAAATAGAGGGTGCATGGTTCTCTCAAATAGACGTGGATCAATCTCGCAGAAGAATTCAACGTTTGGCTTTTGTTGAAATGGTGGAAGTAGAGACCAATAAAATACCAGGCGTAGACGACTTCGTAGATATCACTTTCACAGTACAAGAGCGCTTAGCAGGTAGTTTCTCAGTGGGGGCCGGTTTGTCTGATAGTCAGGGTGCCGTACTTACGACTAGTGTTAGTCAAGATAACTTCTTAGGTTCGGGTAAGCAGGTCGCCTTTCAGATTAATACTAGTAAAGTCAATACTATCTATGATGTTTCCTACATAGATCCATATTATACAATTGATGGAGTCAGTCGTGGTTATGGCTTCAGTTACATCAAGACTGATGCTAGTGAAGCGGATATATCAGATTTTGATTCTGAAAAATTCAGTATCAGAACTAATTATGGTATTCCTCTAACTGAGGATGACCGAGTTAGTATGATTTTAGATTTGCAAAAAACAGATGTTGAATTGAGACCTACAAGTTCTGATGAAATCCGTGAATTTCTGAGTGAAAATGGCGAAGATTTCCTTAATTTTAGTGTGACAGGAACACATATACACGATAGCCGTAATCGAAGAATGTTTGGTACTCAGGGTCTTTATCACAGATCGCGTATTGAGATCACCACCCCACTGAGTGATTTGGAGTACTATAAGCTTGAGCACAAACATAAATGGTTATACCCAATTAATGATATCTTTACGTTCTCAACGCGTTCAACGATTGCCTATGGTGATACCTATGGTGGTGAGAGTGATCTGCCATTTTTTGAGAAGTTCCGTGCAGGTGGTTCAACGACCGTTCGTGGTTACACGATGAATACACTAGGGCCTAGAGATAGTCGTAATGATGCTTATGGTGGTAACTTTTTAACCACCGCGGGGGTGCAGGTTTATTTTCCTGTGCCGTCGTTAATGGATCCAACCCGATTTCGTTTAGGGGTATTTGCAGACGCAGGGAACGTGTTTGAAGATGTGGATGAGTTTGAAACCTCAGAATTGAGGGGTAGTGTGGGCTTAGAGGTTAATATGTTTACTGGTATGGGTGGTATTACATTTAGTTTCTCAGCTCCAGTAAATGATGATGAAGAGGATGAGACAGAATCATTTCAATTTGAGTTTGGTACGAGTTTTTAAAGTAGGAGAACAAAGTTGAACAAATTTATAATAAATTGTGTAGCCGTTGCGCTGATGGTTTTTTTCTCAAGTGCAGTGATTGCTGAAGTTAAGCTAGGTTACATAAATTTTGGAAAATTAATGGAGCAGTCTGTTCAAGGACAATCGGTACGTAAGTCTTTGGAAACAGAATTTGCGGGACGCGATCAAGAATTGAGTAGTTCCCGTGATGCAATTCTCAAGCTGGAAGAAAAGCTCAAGAATGAGGGTAGCATCATGAGTGAAGCTAATCGCGTTAAGCTTGAGCGTGAAATTTTGAGTCAAAAACGTGATCATAATCGTATGCGTGATGAATATAGAGAAGATCTTAATATTCGACGTAATGAAGAAGTTGCGGCATTACAGAAAAAGGTTTACGAGGTCATCAAAGAATATTCTGAAAAGATGAGCTTTGATTTGGTGCTTACGCAGCCTGTTTTATATGCGAGTCCAACGGTGGACATTACTGATGATGTGCTTGCTAAGCTTAATGCAGCTAAGTAATTCATCATTAAGTGCATATAAGGAAAACACATAATGAGTGAATCATCAGGTATAACGATGTCTGTTGAAGAAGTAATGAAATATCTTCCTCATAGATATCCTTTTTTACTCATTGATAAAGTGACGGACTGCCGTCACGGTGATTCTATCGTTGCTATTAAGAATGTCACTATCAATGAAGGCTTTTTTCAAGGGCATTTTCCACAAACGCCGGTATTTCCCGGTGTGCTGATTCTAGAGGCGTTAGCGCAAGTCTCTGGTGTGTTAGTGTTAAGTGATCCAAAACTAAAGCCTGAAAATGAGAGTCTATTTTTATTTGTAGGTATCGAGAAGACGCGCTTTAAGCGTCCAGTCGTACCGGGAGACCAGTTAAGATTAGAGTCACGCCTCGCACGTATGAAGCGAAACTTTGGTGTTTTTGAGACTAATGCTTACGTTGGTGATGAACTTGCTGCTAGCGCAGAATTAAAATGTATGTTCAAGGACTTATAGTCCACCTCGATCCCATTTCATGTGTCAATTTCTCACTTGCGAGCAGCAGATCCACTACTTATAGCACTGATACTCACCTGAAAAATGCTCAATCACGGTTGCAGTGTAGGTATATTGAAACAATATATTGAGGGCTATTTTGATAAAAAAACATTCCAACGTCATTGAATACTCAAGCCTTGATCTAAATTTTAAGGCCTATGCGGGTATAGATGAAGTCGGTCGAGGGCCTTTGGCAGGGCCGGTAGTAGCTGCCGCAGTGGTGCTCGGAAATGATGCCGATTGGCAACACATGACCGATTCTAAAGTATTATCTGAAAAACGCCGTGTAGCACTGGCAGACTATATAAAAAAGCATGCCTTTGCTTGGTCGATAGGGCGCTGTGAGTGTGATGAAATTGATCGTATTAATATCTTTAATGCAAGCTTATTAGCGATGCAGCGTGCGTTTGAAAATCTCCACTATCAACCACAGATGGCATTAGTCGATGGTAAGTTTAGTCCTGAGTTAGACATACAATCATATGCCGTGATCAAAGGCGACTTACATGATTCAGCGATCGGTGCAGCCTCAATACTCGCTAAAGTAACCCGCGATCAAGAAATGATTGCGTTGCACGACGAATATCCTATGTATGGTTTTGCGCAACACAAAGGTTATCCCACTGCCAGACACTTACAAGCTCTGCATGCCCATGGAGTCTGCATTCATCATCGCAAGAGCTTCAAACCAGTGGCAAACTTACTGTCATGAATCCTGAATTTATCCATCTACGTGTGCATAGTGAATTTTCCATTATCGATGGATTAGTCCGTATCCCTGAATTGGTAAAAAAAAATCGCGTCTTGAATATGCCGGCGGTGGCGGTCACTGATTTTAGTAATTTATTTGCTCTTGTTAAATTTTATAGAAGTGCACTTCAACAGGGAATCAAACCTATTATTGGTGCTGATGTACTAGTCACAGACCCAAGCTTGCAAGAGCAATTCAGGGTAGTGTTACTGTGTATGAATAATATGGGTTATAAGCATTTAACAGAGTTGCTAACGCGCGGATACATGGAAGGCCAGCATGGAGGGTTGCCAACACTAGAACGTGATTGGATTTTCGAAAACAATCAAGGATTAATTGCACTCTCAGGTGGGCGAGAAGGTGACTTAGGGAAACTGCTGCTTAAAAATGATCAGACGCGAGTCGATGAATGTTTAAACGCATGGACGCAACATTTTGCTGACCGATATTACATTGAGATACAGCGCACAGGACGTGAAAATGAGAGTAGTTATAATTCTTCTGCACTAAGTCTGGCGCAGAAACATCAGCTTCCAGTCGTCGCGACTAACGATGTGCGTTTCTTAACTGCCAATGAATTTGATGCTCACGAAGTGAAAGTATGTATCAATCAAGGACGTGTGCTATCAGATCCACGTCGTGCTCGCATTTATAGTGAACAACAATATTTGCGTTCACCTGAGGAAATGAAAGCGCTGTACCCTGATGTGCCCTCAGCATTGAGTAACAGTGTTGAAATCGCGAAACGCTGCAATGTTCATTTGGAGTTTGGTAATAACGTATTGCCAGAATTTCCAACAGGTGAGTTAACGCCTGATGAATATTTAAGGCAGCAAGCAGAACAGAAATTAGAGCAGCGGTTAAAAAAAATTCGTGAGCTTCAAGAGCAGAATAATGAAAAGCCAATTAATGAGGCTGAGTACCATGAGCGCTTAGACATTGAACTGGATGTGATTCAGCGCATGGGTTATCCAGGATACTTTCTGATTGTGGCTGATTTCACCGAATGGTCACGAAATAATGGTGTGCCAGTAGGACCTGGACGAGGTTCGGGAGCAGGTTCTCTAGTTGCCTATGCCTTGGGTATTACAGATATCGATCCGATGCGCTATGAATTGCTATTCGAGCGTTTTTTGAATCCAGAGCGTGTTTCCATGCCTGACTTCGATATCGATTTTTGTATGGCGGGGCGCGATCGTGTTATCGAATATGTAGCTAAGCGTTATGGGCGTGAAAAAGTCAGCCAAATCATTACCTATGGAACGATGGCCGCCAAAGCAGTGGTGCGTGATGTCGGTAGAGTGCTGGGTCATCCCTACGGATTTGTTGACCGTATCGCTAAGATGATTCCTTTTGAAGTCGGCATGACCCTAGATAAAGCCCTGAAAAGTGAAAAAGATTTACGCCAGCTGGTGAATGAGGATGAGGAGGTTGGCACTTTGATGGACATGGCTTTACAACTTGAAGGTTTAGCCAGAAATGCCGGTAAGCATGCCGGGGGAGTGGTGATTGCGCCTTCAAAACTAACAGATTTTACACCGCTCTATTGTGAGGCAGGTGGAGCTAATGTTGTCACTCAGTTAGATAAAGATGATGTAGAAGCAATTGGGCTGGTGAAGTTTGATTTCTTAGGTCTGAGAACCTTGACAATTATTGACCGTACTCTAGAGACGGCTAATAAAAGACGTCATCAAAAAGGATTGTCCGATATCGACTTGAATGCCTTACCGTTGGATGATGAGCCGACCTATCAGTTACTTCAGAATCAACAGACGACTGCAGTATTCCAGTTGGAGTCAGATGGCTTGAAAGAAATTTTAGGCCGATTGAAACCAGACAAATTTGAAGACGTGGTGGCGATGGTCGCTCTCTATCGTCCTGGTCCATTGCAGTCTGGCATGGTGGATGATTTTATTGACCGTAAGCATGGCGCCAAAGTGGAATATCCGCACCCTGATCTTGAATCAATATTAAGCGAAACTTATGGCGTTATTCTCTATCAAGAGCAAGTCATGCAGATTGCCCAAGTATTGGCTGGCTACACGCTGGGAGGTGCTGACTTGTTGCGACGCGCAATGGGTAAAAAGAAACCAGAGGAAATGGCTAAACAGCGCTCTATTTTTGTAGATGGCGCGGTCGAGCGAGATGTAAAGGAAGCTAATGCGACTTACATTTTTGACTTAATGGAAAAGTTTGCCGGTTACGGCTTCAATAAATCACACTCAGTGGCTTATGCCATGTTGTCCTATCAGACGGCTTGGTTGAAAACGCATTATCCCTCTGAATTTATGGCTTCAGTCATGTCTGCAGATATGGACAATACTGATAAGGTAGTGCAACTGCGTGAAGAAGCAAACTCCATGGATATTGAGGTGTTACCTCCGCATGTCAATCAATCCTATTTTGGTTTCACTGTGACTGAGACTATGAAGATTGTATACGGGCTAGGTGCAATTAAAGGTGTGGGTGAAGCCGCAATAGAATCATTAATACAAGAACGCGAGTTAAATGGTGATTATCAATCGCTACATGATTTGTGTATGCGCTTGGAAACCCAGAAGTTTAACCGACGCAGTTTGGAAGCCATGATACGTTCAGGGGCGTGTGATAGTTTTGGTCAGACACGCGCTACATTAATGCATCATTTACCGCGTGCCATGCAAACAGCCGAGCAACATCACCGCAATGATTCTTTGGGTCAAAATGATATGTTTGGTGGTGAGCAAAGCGTGGTACGTGAGGGCACGATAGATCAGAAACCTGAATGGGACAGTGACACCTTATTAGCCGCAGAGCGGGAAACGCTGGGCTTGTATTTCTCAGGACATCCCGTTGATCAGTATTATGATGAGCTGATTGCGATTGTGGGCAAGTCCTTACAACAGCGTTTAGCCATGCCAATTGCGCCAGTTGAGAAAAACTATCGTCGACAAGATGTTAATACCGTACGTGTTGCAGGATTATTAATCGACATGCGTTTGCGTAATAGCGCTTCTGGACGCATCGCCTTCTTGACCATTGATGATAATACCGAGCGTATGAACGTAGCTGTTTTTTCTGATACCTTCAGTCAATTTAAACATCTACTAATTAAAGACCAGATCTTAATTATAGAAGGTTCAATTAGTATTGATGAGCGTAATGGTAAACCGAGTATGCGTGCCAAAGAGCTGACACGGTTACAAGATGCGCGTCTAGAAATGGGGCGAGCAGTAATTATTACAGTGAATAATCCCCAAGCCACGTTGGTGAAAGAGCTACAAACCACACTGCAACCTTATCGCAAAGGTGCGTGCCAAGTTCATGTGCGTTATCGCTCTGATTCAGAAACGGCACAATTCCAATTAGGGCCGGAGTGGAGTGTAGTCCCAGAACAGGAACTTTTGCGTCGTCTTAAAGACTTAGATGGTGTTAGTGCAGCGCAAGTGCTGTATTGAAATCACTGACTAACGTGCATGAAATCAAACTCAACTATGATTATAATAGCCAAAACCCTTTAAAACACTTTTATGAATCCTGATTATTTAGAATTTGAGCAGCCAATCGCAGACTTAGAAGCCAAGATTGATGAGTTGCGTCGTGTAGAAGTTGATAATGGTATGCAACTGGGCGATGAAATCTCTAAGTTGCAAGCCAAATGCGCGACCTTAACGGAAACCACATTCAAAAGCCTGACGGCCTGGCAAGTGGCGCAAATTGCACGTCATCCTAAACGTCCATATACACTTGACTATGTCAGCAAAATCTTCACGGATTTTGAAGAGCTACATGGTGATCGTGCCTATGCTGATGATGCTGCAATAATTTGTGGAATGGCTCGTTTTGAAGGTCAGTCTGTGGCGATTATAGGCCATCAAAAAGGACGTAATACTAAAGAAAATCTCCATCGTAATTTTGGCATGCCGCGTCCGGAAGGTTATCGTAAAGCATTGCGTGTGATGGAGCTGGCAGAGAAATTCAAAATGCCTGTGCTGACATTTATCGATACCCCAGGAGCTTACCCTGGTGTAGGAGCAGAGGAACGTGGTCAGGCTCAAGCGATTGCAATGAATCTATATCGTATGGCGGAACTGAAAACACCTATTATCTCAACAGTCATTGGAGAAGGGGGTTCTGGCGGTGCGTTAGCGATTGGTGTTTCTGATCACTTGGCGATGTTGAGCTACAGTACTTACTCAGTGATTTCGCCTGAAGGTTGTGCATCAATTTTATACAAGAATGCGAATAAGGCGCAGGAAGCCGCAGACTCGATGGGTATCACCTCTGACCGACTATTAGAGCTTAAGCTCATAGATGAAATTATTCCTGAGCCACTTTGTGGTGCACATCGTGATCTGAATATCACTTGTGAAAATATGAAACATTCATTGGCCGTTAATCTGTCACGTTTGACCAAGCTGGATACACAAGAACTCGTCAAACGTCGTTTTGATCGTTTAACGTCTTATGGAGTTTTCAAAGATTAAGTGTTTGCGCAGGTGCCGCCATGCAGGGCGTTGAAGACGCACTAGCCGCAGCGTTTGCGAATATTGAGCTAGATCAAGGTGTGGTTGTCGCCTTCAGTGGGGGAATGGACTCCACCGTACTTTTGCATGCTTGCCACCACTATGCACTCACAAGTGGTCATACCATCAAAGCTTTACATGTAGATCACCAACTCCAAAAACATTCTTCTGATTGGCAACGTCATTGTCAGAGGTTTTGTGCCGCGCTTGAAATCAAGTATGACAGTGTGCAAGTGGATACTCGAGCATTTGCCGATAATGGGCCAGAAGGCTCCGCTCGTGAAGCAAGATATCAAGCATTTTCCGAGCATTTACAAGCAGGAGAGGTTTTATTGACGGCTCACCATGCAGATGATCAGGTCGAAACATTATTCCTCAGATTGCTCCGTGGAGCTGGTAATAAAGGTTTGGTGGGCTGTGTTGATCATAGGCAATTAGGATCAGGCCAGCTGTTGCGGCCATTATTAGAGGTCAGTCAGCAGACCATCCTGTGTTATGCCGAGGGCCATCACTTAGAGTGGTGCGATGATCCAAGCAATCAATCTCTGCAGATGGATAGAAATTATTTGCGCCATGAGGTGATGCCAAAGCTTTATCAACGCTGGCCACAACTGCGTGCAACGGTGTTGCGGGCCAGTCAATGGCAAGCGGAATCAACGCAGTTACTAGAGCGTCTTGCCGAGCAAGATTGTGGTGGTTGTAGCGACAATCCACTGCCGATTGAGGTGCTACCACAACATATGGCGAGTTTGAAAAACGCTCTACGTTGGTGGATTCAACAACAAGGTTTCAAGCCTCCAAGTGCCAGTGTACTTCAGCAAATTACTGAGCATCTGTTGCCGTCACCTGAAGACGCTATGGCTTGTGTGAAATGGTCTCATGTAGAGATGAGAAAATATCGCGATCAGCTGTATGTTTTTTCAGCATTGCCTGAGCATTGTGTTTCGCAGCAACTTGCTTGGGATTTGAATGACCCTCTGCATTTGCCATCAGTGGGAGTCACTCTCACTCATAATGAGTTACATAAAGCCGGTTTAAGCTTACAGGGAGTCGAACAATTACACATACGATTTCGCCAAGGAGGTGAATCATTACGCCCGCGTGGACGCGGTTGTGAAAAGTCTCTAAAGACACTCTTTCAAGAACAAGGGGTGCCACCGTGGTTAAGAGACCGTATTCCCTTGTTATATCACCACGATCAACTTATTTTTGTACTTGGATATTGGATTCATGAGGGTTATTGATTGAGGCATTAGGCCGCCTTTGCTATCCTGAATACCCATCCTGCATACTGGAATTAATTAATGACACGATACATATTTATCACCGGCGGGGTGGTTTCCTCATTGGGGAAAGGGATCGCGAGCGCGTCATTGGGCGCCATTTTAGAAGCACGTGGTCTATCCATCACCATGATCAAGCTAGACCCCTATATAAACGTCGACCCTGGCACGATGAGTCCTTTCCAACATGGTGAGGTATATGTCACTGATGATGGTGCAGAGACAGATTTAGATTTAGGTCACTATGAGCGTTTTGTGCGCTATCGATCCAGTAAAGATAATAACTTTACCACTGGACAGATATACGAAAACGTTATTCGTAAAGAGCGTCGAGGAGATTACCTAGGTGGCACTGTTCAGGTTATTCCGCATATCACTGATGAAATTAAAGAATCAGTACGACGTGGGTCTGAGGGTGTGGATGTGGCTTTGGTCGAGATTGGTGGAACAGTAGGTGATATTGAGTCCTTACCCTTTCTTGAAGCGATACGTCAAATGGGAGTGGAATTAGGCCGCAAACATGTGATGTATATTCATCTCACATTAGTTCCATATATCAATGTGTCTGGAGAAGTGAAGACTAAACCCACTCAGCATTCAGTGAAGGAATTAAGATCAATTGGTATACAGCCTGATATTCTCTTGTGTCGCAGTGATCGTGCCTTGCCTGATAATGAGCGTCGCAAGATCGCGTTATTCACCAATGTAGAGGAAAGTGCCGTCATTTCATCAGTGGATATGGATAGCATTTATAAAATCCCACAATGGTTACATTCGCAAAGACTTGACGATATTGTCTTAGATAAATTCCAGCTGGATTTGCCACCTGCTGATTTAAGTGACTGGGAAAAAGTGACCCAAGCAATTGAGTTTCCTGATCAAGAGATCAATGTCTACATGGTGGGTAAGTATGTGGATCTCACCGAATCCTATAAATCTCTCAATGAAGCATTAATACATGCTGGTGCGCATACACATACGCGTGTGAACATCACTTATATAGATTCTGAGCAATTGGAGTCTGAAGGTGTGGAATGCCTAAAACCTGCACATGCGATTTTGGTGCCGGGAGGATTTGGTAATAGAGGTATTGAAGGGAAAATATTAGCTTGCCGTTACGCACGTGAAAATAATGTGCCCTATCTAGGTATTTGTTTGGGTATGCAGGTAGCTGTCATTGACTATGCTCGAAACGTGGCCGGTCTACCTCAAGCACATAGTACTGAATTCAATGAAAACACACCTGATCCTGTGATCGCACTCATCACTGAGTGGCAGCAGGGAGACGGTAGTGTTGAAAAACGCAATGAACAGACTGATTTAGGTGGAAGTATGCGTCTGGGTGCTCAATCGTGTCGTCTCAACCAGTCATCATTGATTGGGAAAATTTACGCGAAAGAGCTTATTGAGGAGCGTCATCGCCATCGTTATGAATTTAATAATAATTATATGCAAATATTAGAGTCGGCTGGATTAAGCTTTACTGGAAAATCCATAGATGACAAATTAGTCGAAGTGGTTGAGGTGAAAACACATCCTTGGTTCATCGCTTGCCAATTTCACCCTGAGTTCACTTCTACTCCACGCGACGGACATCCATTGTTTACTGGGTTTGTGAGAGCGGCACGCACTTTATGTGAACAACAAGATGAGCAACATTAGAGAATATTGAGTTAAAGCATATGAAATTGTCACACTTTGAAGTCGGTCAGGATCAGCCATTTTTCTTAATTGCGGGCCCTTGTGTTATTGAAAGTCTCGATCTGGCACAACAGACTGCAGGGACTTTAAAAGAGATTTGCACTGAGCTTGATATCCCACTGATTTATAAATCTTCTTTTGATAAGGCTAATCGCACCTCACAAGACAGTTTCAGAGGGCCCGGGTTAGAAGATGGTTTGAAGATATTGGCTTCAATAAAACAACAATTTGATCTGCCAATACTGACTGATGTGCATGAAGACACCCCTTTGGATGAGGTGGCAGAGGTGGTGGATGTTCTGCAAACACCAGCTTTTTTATGTCGACAAACTAATTATATTCAACGTGTGGCAGAGACAGGATTACCTGTAAATATCAAAAAAGGTCAATTCTTGTCCCCTTGGGACATGAAACACGTTGTTGATAAGGCAAAATCGACTGGAAATGGTCAAATAATGGTCTGTGAGCGCGGTGCATCGTTCGGATATGGTAACCTAGTGTCTGATATGCGTTCGTTAGCAATCATGCAAGAAACTCAATGTCCAGTAGTTTTTGATGCCACACATTCGGTACAATTGCCGGGCGGAGAAGGTGGGCGGTCCGGAGGACAGCGTGAATTTGTGCCTGTATTAGCCCGAGCTGCAGTCGCGGTCGGTGTGGCGGGTTTATTCATAGAGACTCACCCAGATCCGACGCAAGCTAAGAGTGATGGCCCCAACTCTTGGCCGCTGGATAAAGTTGCTGAGTTATTGGTTGTGTTAAAACAGATCGATGCAGTGGCTAAATCCAATCGCATAGAAATCTAACTTGTATAGATAAGCCTGTTCAGAGATGTCTTTGACATGTCTGACTGAGATCGCGGCTAGCAATGTGCTAGCCAGATTAAATAAGATCTAGAACACAATCTAAACAAGCTTCATAGGTGCCTAATAAAACTTAGTTAATGTTATGTCAGAAATTAAAAAGATACATGCGCGTGAGATCATTGATTCACGTGGTAATCCAACGGTAGAAGCCGATATCGAGCTCAGCTCAGGCGCATTTGGACGTGCTGCAGTGCCATCTGGTGCATCCACAGGGGCTCTCGAAGCCTTAGAGATGCGAGATGGTGACGCAAGTCGATTCCTAGGTAAAGGCGTGGGAAAGGCCGTTGAAATAGTCAACACCACTATCAATAGTGCCCTGCAGGGTCTGGATGCGACCAATCAAGAGTTGATTGATCAAACTATGTTGGATTTAGATGGTACTGACAATAAATCGAAATTAGGGGCAAATTCGACTTTGGCCGTATCGTTAGCGACAGCACAAGCGGCTGCAGCTCACCGAAATCAGCCTTTATATCGATATCTCGACACCGGTAACGGATTGATCATGCCTGTGCCTATGATGAATATCATCAATGGTGGCGCACATGCTCATAAAGGGGCTGACTTACAAGAATTTATGGTAGTGCCACACGGCGTAGAAACATTCAAACAAGCCATACAATGTGGTGCTGAGATTTTTCATACACTTAAGTCGATACTCAATAAAATGGGGCTTAATACCGCTGTGGGTGACGAGGGTGGTTTTGCACCCACCTTGAGTGCTAATGAGCAAGCCATAGAAGTCATTCTTGAAGCTATTGAGAAAGCTGGCTATAAAGTCGGTGAAGAAGTCAGCATAGGATTGGATTGTGCTAGCTCAGAATTCTATAAAGACGGGCAATATCATCTAGAGTCAGAAGGTAAGACTTATGATAGCCCTGCCTTTGTTAGTTATTTAACCGATCTCATCGATCGTTATCCCATTATCACTGTGGAAGATGGTGTCGGTGAAGATGATTGGGATGGCTGGTTAAAACTGACGCAAGCGGTTGGTGATAAGGTACAGTTAGTCGGTGATGATCTATTCGTCACTAACACACAGATTTTGGCTAAAGGCATAGAAATGGGGGTGGCAAATTCTATTTTGATTAAATTCAATCAAATTGGAACACTGACAGAAACGCTTAATGCCATCAAAATGGCTCACGATGCCAATTACACTGCGGTAATCTCTCACCGCTCAGGTGAAACTGAAGATGTCACAATCGCAGACTTGGCTGTAGCGACAGGGGCAGGACAGATTAAAACGGGTTCTATGTCACGTTCCGACCGAGTCGCTAAATACAATCAACTTATCCGCATTGAAGAAGCTCTAGGTGCAGACGCTATCTATCCTGGCAAAAAGGCTTTTAATCAATAATGCGCAACGCAGGATGAAAGCATGAAAGCTTTTGTCCTGCTATTGCTATTGTTATTCCTCTGGCTCCAATATCAGTTGTGGATAGATAAAGATGGTGTGCGCAAACTGCATGATCTTAAGCAGCGTGTAGAAGCTCAGAAAGAGACTAATCAGGAAATTTACCAGCGCAACAAGGTATTGGCTGCCGAAGTGGAAGACCTTAAATCGGGCCAAGATGCTATCGAAGAGCGTGCACGCAAAGACCTAGGTATGATCCGTGAAGGAGAAGTGTTCTTCCAGATTATCGATAAGCCCTCTCCAGCTAATTCTGCAACTAATAGCGAAACGCAATAATCATGACAGACAATACTAAGTGTTGGGCGGTAATCCCCGCAGCGGGAACCGGACAACGCATGCAATCTGAGTGTCCTAAGCAATATCTCAAAATTGCTGGCAAAACTCTCTTAGAACATTCCATAGATCCATTCTTGAAGCACCCATCTATTGAATCAGTGATGGTGGCAATAAACGCTTATGATGAATATTTCCAACACTGTCATTTTGATGGTGAGCGCGTTCTTAACACGCGGGGTGCAAGTTCGCGAGCCGCCTCTGTTTTTAATGCATTACGTGCCTTAGCAACAAACTATGCTGTTCGTGGGGATGATTTTGTGTGTGTGCATGATGCCGCACGTCCATGTTTAACAGAGCAGGACTTAAATGCTTTGATAGACGCGTCTATGCAATCAGAGAACGGTTGTATTCTGGCAACACCTGTGCAGGACACGGTTAAAAAAGTCAGCGATCAAATAATTAAAAGCACCTTGGATCGTAGTCAATTATGGCGAGCGCTGACACCACAAATGTTCAGATATCAACGATTATATGACTCTTTGAAGCGCGCATTAGTTGATCAGGTGGTTATCACTGATGAGGCGAGTGCGTTAGAATATAGCGGTCACAAAGTAGAGGTGGTGGCCGGTGATGTGCGCAACATCAAGGTAACAACACCTGATGATTTACCTCTGGCTGAAATGATTTTAAGCAATATGCATAATTAAAGTGTACACACAGTAGAATCCGAGCATAGTGTATGTATATTTCTGGGTATCTATGAGCTGCAATGTATTTTAGTTAACCTATGTGAAAAACTAAGAGTCGATTGAGATGAAAATAGGACAGGGCTTTGACGCGCATCGTTTTTGTGAAGGACAGCATCTTATGTTGGGTGGCGTTAAAATTGCCCATAATAAGGGTATAGAAGCACATTCTGATGGCGATGTTTTACTACATGCCATCTGCGATGCTTTATTAGGCGCGGCAGGCCTAGGCGATATCGGCAGTCATTTTTCTGATCAGGAAAACATTAATCATAATCGAGACTCACGTGAATTTGTGAGGTCCATTCTAGAACTCATTACTCAACAAGATTTAGTGATTGCTAACATCGATGCCACCATTATTTGTCAGCAACCTAAAATTTCACCACATAAAGCCAGCATGCAAAAAATCATAGCTGAAGATCTTCAATGTGACTTACATCAAGTCAATATCAAAGCTACTACCACGGAGAAAATGGGGTTTACGGGTCGCCAAGAAGGAATTGCGGCGATGGCAGTTGCTCTCTTACAGACGCCTTAAATGCGTCAGTGTGTATATAGATGACAAGGACGTAAGCGCAGTGGAAAATTTAACAGATGCAGCACAATTTTTTTCAGCGCAAGGCTTACTCGCTGAAAATATCTCTGGCTTCAAATGTCGGCCTCAGCAAATTGAGATGGCAGAGTGTGTAGCGCGCGCCATTCAAGATGCCAATACGCTAGTGGTTGAGGCAGGAACAGGTGTAGGTAAAACCTATGCTTATTTAGTCCCAGCTTTACAATCAGGTTTAAAAGTAATTGTCTCTACCG
>CBFHSW010000028.1:0-7134 GCA_965658595.1 Gammaproteobacteria bacterium
ACGTTACTACTGTACAGAAATAATAAACATAAAATCTGCAATTTAGTGTACAAACACTGTGCATAAGGCATTAACTCTACTCATCTGTCCATGTCGTTAAAAATGAAATCAAGATCACACACCGAAGAAATCAAACGTAAATTGAACAAAATTTTGTTGCGTCATGCCTGATATGAACAAAATAATGCCAAATCAGGATTTAAGACTGATCATGTCGTATGGCAAGGGATTACATCACTAGCTTTCATAATCTTGAGATGTATGTTTTGAATGATTATCAGAGTCCGTCATCAATATTCGAAATCACTCGTGCACTCACATAGCTACAAGAGTGATACTGTATACGAATATGTCATTAATTACGGATTGAATGTTAAGGTTTATCGTTCGTGTAGTTGATACAAGGCACTATTGCGGTTTTCACCTGCCATTAGACCGAACTCACACTCAAGTATATAGGGCCCAACCTGGACAGGGCCTAGCACTGATAAGCTCAGATGCTGCACTCCAAGATTGTACTGTCCTCGCTGATAAATGGTCACCTGTGACTCGACTGAGTAATGCAGCAATATGTTTAGGGTTTTTTTCATGATATTGCATGAGTCTTTTTAGTCTATGTTTGTTGCAGTGATTATTATTCATCCAACATCCTCCTGTTTTTCAGACAAATACCAATAGCCATAAGCCGTCCAAAATAACCAGGACTCTTTAGATACTATTTTATTATAATTAAATATAATTAACTATAGTTAATATATTCAATTTGCAACAGTGTTGCAGAATGCAACATAGGTGACAACGCACACTACTTGATCGTGCGCTTAGAAAGAAGTTTAAATAGAATAGGCCATGCAAAAATCCATGGGAATTTTCTTAACCTTGGAGAAACGTTTATTTTCTCACCAGTATGGCGTTCTATTTTCCAAGCAATATAATCAACACCATTCTTAAAAGTAAATGATGCTTTGAACAATCTCATTATTGACAAACATCTTCCTAAAATATTTCGCATCCGCCAAGATAGTACAAATAGCCTATGTGATTTAGATGATTCAATAAAAAGGGATTTACTGGAATCAGACTGTAATGTCTGGGTAATACCCGAATAGAATTCTTTGTTGTTTTCAAAAATTTGCTTTGCTCTCCCCTTACTCTCAGCCCTGAGTTCAGCTGCATATGTAAGTTCAAATCCTCTTACCCATATGCTTTGATTATCATACGAGGCACTTTGATATGAGTTATCCCGTGTTGCCAATAAAAATGTCTCTACAGCCAAGACTTGAATATTCACTATATCTTTGCGGGCTTGATCATTCTTTAAATACAACGTGGAAATTGGCTGACAAAATCGCGCCCAAAAATATGGATGAAAAGATTTTTCCGATACGTTACTCACTAATTGCTGATATGAAATAACTGCATATTTTGAAATATATTTTTTTTCTCCAACATGTGTTGGCAAGAAATACACATTGGGAGGAAGTATAGAATTAACGATGGCCTCTAATCGACTGCTATAGCAATTTTTGTATTCATCAACGATGACATAAAAATCTAACATAGCATCATCATATTTTTGGCTGCGTAGACATGAGCCATAAAATATAATCGAAATCACAGAATCATCCAGCTGAGCATTTATATCATCAACAAAAGCTTTTAGAACAGGATCACTACTTGCAGTGAGATGATGTGATAAATAGTCAGCTAAATTGTTATTCATAATGTTAGGAATGTAACTTTACCAGCTGAATCCATATGGACTTTACTGATCTTGCCTGGCTCTCCAAACAACTCCCCGTCAAGAGTAAATCCACCCTCAATATCCAACTCAACCTGATATGGAGCATAGCTTTGATAATGACTTTCCCGGCTGTTGGACTTAGGCGCATGCCCTCTAAGAATCCTTAAGAAATTTATAACAGGCCTAGGTGGATCATGCTTAACCAATGTGATGACAAACTGGTTAGGTTGCAAGCATTTCGACCAGAAAGGAAACACTCCAGCCAACAATCTATTCAGAGTAGTGGCAACAATAACATTGAACTCACCATTATCCCGACGATTTGAATCTACACATATATTTGCAGACACACTCTTTGTTAAGCGCTTAACTGTCAACCAGTCGAATAAAAACCTGAACATACCCAGTGAGGCACCAAGTTCACCACGCAAACCTTTACTATGAATTGATTTGCGGCAATAAAGTATTCCATCATATATAGTCCCTGCCCCAAAAAACATACCACAACAAACTTGTCGTGTGTCGTCTATTGCGATTCTTAAGACCTCACGTGGGGACTTATTGAAGATGTTTTTTTTACCTTCTCCATAAGCTCTGAGGGATTTTAGAATGACATTTAAGGGTTTGTTACACCCCACATCACCATATGTCATGCTGGTTGTGCCGGAGCCCAACAATAGCAATTCAGGTTGATAATGTTGGAACTTTTCTTTCTTAAGATCAGTAAGGACACACTGCAATGTTCCATCACCACCGTTGACGATTATGACTTTATCCTGTCTCGACTCACAATCACTGATAGCTTGAGAAATTCCTTCTGGAGTTGACGCACTAATATGTTTTATTTCCGGATATTGATCAAGCTGCTGAGAAAATACTTGATAGCCATTATTTTTATTTTTTCCACTTAATGGATTGCTGATTGCTGTTACTCCAAACCCATCTGAGTGTTGTTTCATCATCAGTCTCTGGACCTTAAGCATGGTGAAATGGTGATACTGGCAATATGGCCCGTAAACAACCTCACAGCCAAACTTGGATGTTGTTGTTGCCGATCTACTCCCTCTATCCAAGATCTTATGGGTTGATGATTAAGTTTGGCAATGATACCCATCAAAAAGCGCACTGCTAATATTAAATCTGACATCAGCGCCCATAACACCACCCAGATAAAACCTAGCATAGGGGATGAAAATATCAGAGCAATCGACAAAATTATCATGCTAGGGTTTCTGCGTGCAGTGAATAACCGATGAAATGAATCTATCGGCTTCCAACAAAAGATGCTAGCGGTTTTAAACCACCATTGAAATAAACCCTCGAAAACTCGACCTAAAACATAGGCGAATAGCATCAAGCCACCCCATTCAATCAGACTGGCATTAATCCCCATAAACTCAATACTGGTCACTCCCAAACTCATAGCCCAACACCAATACCAGATGGGAGGATGAATAATATCCAAAGCATGATCCATGACATGCCCAAGCCGGCTCGATTGTAGTGATACCCGGGCTAGCTTTCCATCCACTGTGTCTAGGAACGTCATTAACCAGCCAGTAACCAGCCCCAATAAATATTCTGATTGGTAAAATGCAAAGCCGGTGACAAACGTTAGAACCCATCCAAAGCCAGTCACCATATTGGGTGAGATCTTAAGCTGAGTACAAAGCTTAACGATGTGACGAGCTGGGCGTGGCCACCACCATTTTGTAACGCAGTCCGTTATACCTTTATAGGATTTATCATATAGATATTTTTCCAAAGTTTCAGCATTCTCATGAGTCACTTTTACCACATATGAAATGTCATATTTACGCAGATTAATGTCGTAACCACCGGTCAACTGCTCTGCTGTTACATGACTGAACTGATGCTGAGGATCTGCCTGTTGCAAAACCAGTTTAGCTTGCTGGTAATACTTATACTGAGTCCATACAGCAGCAGCACCACAATCACATGAGCTATTTAAAATACAATTATTACGTTGTACCAGACGTTTAATCACATTGGCTTCAACCAGATAATCAGCACGTATAAGTAACACTTGATCATCCGCTTGAGGCTGTGTGTCAGCGCTCAATACTTGAAAATCTGCAATATTATTGAGTGTTTTAACGATACGTTGCTGCTGTGTGAGGCCCCAGAGCGTAATATCGCAAGTATTGATAATTGAGTAGTACATTCGTTATATAATAGAGTTTTTCTACTTATGAGTAAGTAATAATGATGTGTGAACCTAACGAAGGGCATGCTAATAAGTCTCACCGCTTTGTGCAACTCTCGGATCTGCATCTATCGAGTATAGGGGCACCCAATCCGCTTAGACTCTTAAATAAGCGCATTCTTGGTTATTTGTCCTGGCTCAAGCGCAAACGTACTACTCATCAAAAGTGGGTTCTAGATTGCGCCCTAGAGACTATTCATGCGCTTCAACCTGACTATCATTTAATCACAGGGGATTTGACTCATATAGGATTAAAACATGAATTCATCCAATGCAGAGAGTGGTTAGATAAACTCTCCTCAGCGAACAATATGATGGTTATCCCAGGTAACCATGATCTCTATGTTGATAGCAATTGGGATGAGAGTTTTGCACTATGGGAACAACTCATGTGTGACGACCCAACTTTACTGCCAAAAATTAAACAAAAAACAGCTGCTCAAAAACTAGACCAAATCTATCCGCAGGTCAGGGTAAGAGATAACGTTGCTTTTATTGCACTTTCAAGTATCTATCCCGCACCATGGTTTAAGGCCACAGGCCGCATAAATGAACAACAGATGATGCGTCTTAAATTTGTGCTTAAAGATCCTGCATTAGCGTCATGCTGTAAGGTCTTATTGCTTCATCATCCAATTACACCAACCCATACGGCAAAGCGTAAACGATTAATCAACTCGGAGCAGTTGTGTGAACTATTACAACAGTATCCAGTGCAATTAGTATTGCATGGTCATGGACATACCAGCACTGTCGATCATCTTGATGTTAAGAATGGGCCTCATATACCCATAATAGGCATGGCTTCTTCTTCAAGTATCGGTCAAAAACAAAATCAACGCGCAGAATTCAAACGATATGAAATCACTCAGCAGACAGACAAATTAGAAATCACTATGCAAAATTATGTGCTCGATCAACAGCTCAAGCAATTTATTGCGTCTGATAGGACGCAGATCGTTTGAGCTTAACTATAAACAACAGCATAATCACGCTGACTATAGTCATACTAGGGAGCAACGCAATCAAAGCAGGACGCCAATTCTGTGAAACACCATAATGTGTGATGACTTGAGAATATATATAGAAACTTATTCCTACTAATATCCCTAGAATGATACGTTTACTGGCAGACATTAAGCGTTGCGAGCCAAACACAAATAATAATCCTAGAAAGATCATAATCATTGCACTAGCTGGAATCATCAGCTTCTGCCAATACATCAATTCAAATTGGTAGGCTTGCTCTCCTCTGCTTTTCAATCCTTGTATATATTTATTGAGATCAGTCAAAGATAGCGCTGTAGGTTCTGAGATGATAACTCCCATCTGTTTAGCATCCAGAAACGAACGCCACTCTACTGTTTCTAATTGCTGTTCAACAAATCCAGTTTCATTAAATTCTTTCAGCTGAACATTTTTTAACAGCCAATCATCATCGCTGATAATGTCTACTTCTGAAGCGAGATAATATTTTTTTAGTTGGCGAGATTGATCAAATTCAAAAATTTCAACATTGACTGGTATTCGACCAAAACGTGTTTCTTTAATATGTAAAAAACGATTATCTTGCTGAGCCCAATACCCTCCTGTATCGACCATACTAGTTTGCTGATTGAGGGCCAGTGTGCGTAATACTTTTGCTTGCTGGACAGTATAGGGCGTTACGAATTGGCTTACCGAAAACACAAACACCATTAATATGACTGCAGAAGAAATGACTGCAACTATAATTTGTCTGGGTTGCCCACCTAAACTTGTTATGGCGACAAGTTCATGATTATTAACCATAGCGCCCAAAGCTATGATGGCTCCAATCAAACTAATCACAGAAGCAAAATCCAATAAAATTTGGGGCATGTGATAAACAACATACTGCAGAGCTACTTGCAGTGAATAACTGCCTTTACCAACTTGATCTAATTCATCTATTAATAAAATCAGAGAAAATAACAGTATTAATATCAATCCGATTAAGAAGAACCCTTTAATAACAGACAGTATTATGTACCTCGACAATATCATGACATTAATACTCTTTGAATCGCAAAATAGTGTTCATCAAAATCAGTAAAATCACTACCGACCATATGCCAGGAGATGTCATTATCACGCCCTGCTCCATCCATGTCTTAGAGACTATACTCAAACCATGAATCGCAAAAAACAAAGAAATACCAAATAGTAGCTTGCCGTATCGACCTTGCCTCGAAGAAGTTTTTGCCAAAAGAATAGCTAGGATTGCTAATAAGGCTGTTTTGATTGGCGCTGTCATGCGCCATTGAAATTCTGCGATATCAGCAGATGAAGTGGCAGACGAAAGAAATGCTGTAGAAGCAGCTTTGCGCTTATATTTCCTTGCTGACATTGCATCATTTTTAGATTTCACTAGCATAGTATTAAAATTGATCAGCACATCTGATGCGTTGCCAGCAATAACGCTAGCTGTACCGTCATGAAAAAGTATTTCTGAATGTCTTGCATCGGCATGGCTAATCATTTCGGCTTGGGCAGCAGAAATCACTTCTATTCTGTCTTCATGAGCTTTATATAGGAAGACTTCATGTTTTATATTGTCGTCTTCATCTACAGCCTTGGCAAAATACACTGTGTTAGTTTCATCGTTGACATAAAAACTACCCGCTTGTAGACGCTCAAAATCAACCATTTTGGCTGCTTCTGATTTAGCCTCATACTTGAGATCATATGCCCATGGTCTAGCAAAGTTGACCACTATTGCAGTGATAACTGTAACAAACAAGATCAATGGCATCAGCAATTTAATGATATCTATAATACTCATACCGGAGGCTTGTAATGAAATGATTTCTTGCTCTGCGTAGAGCTTACCCAATCCCATCAATAGAGTTATGTAGAGTGCTAGCGGCAGGAACAATTCAAAAGCTGCTATTGTTTTAGTGATAATTAATAGCCAGAGTAATCGTTCATCAATCAATTGCGCTTCCAAATCTGCCAACATGGTCAGGGCGCTATAACTGACCATGAGCAATAACAGCACTCCACAGACCATTAAAAAAGGCCTGAATATTTCACGTGTTAGATAATTTGTGATGATCAAAGGTCAATTACCTTGTAAATTCGCTTTCTTGAATAAATATAAAATCAGCATCGCCTATAGTGTATAGTTAGAGACAACTAGATT
>CBFHSW010000029.1:0-8780 GCA_965658595.1 Gammaproteobacteria bacterium
CTCCTAGTACGAGAGGACCGGAGTGGACGAACCTCTGGTGTGCCGGTTGTAACGCCAGTTGCATTGCCGGGTAGCTATGTTCGGAAGGGATAACCGCTGAAAGCATCTAAGCGGGAAGCCTCTCCCAAGATTAGATTTCACAAGACCCTTGAGGTCTCTAAAGGTCCGTCGAAGACTACGACGTTGATAGGCTGGGTGTGGAAGCGCAGTAATGCGTGAAGCTAACCAGTACTAATTGACCGTGCGGCTTGACCATATAACACTCAAGCACATTGAGTGACGCGATTAGTAACACTGTAGACATACACTTGAATTGAATGCATTTCCAGAATTTGTATATCGGCTATGACAATGAAGAGCCTGTATACATGCCAGTTTGC
The DNA here is from genome assembly GCA_965658595.1 of Gammaproteobacteria bacterium. Lineage (GTDB taxonomy): Bacteria > Pseudomonadota > Gammaproteobacteria > UBA4575 > UBA4575 > UBA1858. Next base: position 381 of record CBFHSW010000029.1, read on the forward strand.
TTGGCGACCATAGCGAATGTGACCCACCCGATCCCATCTCGAACTCGGAAGTGAAACTGTTCTGCGCCGATGGTAGTGTGGGGCCTCCCCATGTGAGAGTAGGACATCGCCAGGCATCAAAATAAAAAACCCTCAGCAATTATGCTGTGGGTTTTTTTTTGCTTATAAAAAAATTTATATTATTAAGATAGGCCTGATGATCACTGTAAATTACTGAGTGATATAGCAATTGAGAGGTTAATAGGCATTTACTTATTATCAGGTTGTGATACTACGCGCCAGACGATCATCTAAATACTTACTTAGTGCAATAAAATTAGATAAATTGCTTCGGTATAGCTGGACGTATATTTAAGGGATATTGAACTTATAAGCTGTTCTACTTCGTGATAGTCTTAGATATGTTTTCACTTATTACAACCAGTTGCTACATGTTAGCAGCGTATATCGCCTTTCTAATTGGTTCCTCGCCAAAACTTTCTGTGTGGTTAATTATATTTATCCCTGCTTGTTTTGTAATCGGCTATCTCCTAGATAGAATGCCTGCTGTCCAGCAGATGGTCGCGGTGAGACCAAATCAGATACCCCGCATATTAATATCTCGCTATTTGCTTTTTATTCCAGTGACCGCTTTATTTTTTGCTTTAGGTATGGGTTTTGAATATTGGCAACTTTGAGTTGCCCTATTTAGTTCTTCACACTTTCATCTCCTGACTGTTATTTGCTCTCCGTTGCCAATAACAATCGAAATCTACAACCCAACACTGCAACTTTACACTATATTAATTTGCGTAACATTGATGGCTGAATACATGATACATAGGGTGTCTGTACATATAGTCTGAGATAAGTGTTTGTTCGAGTTCTAGTGTCCGCATTTAGGATCGTCGTAAGCTATTGATAAGATTGAATTTAAAATTATATTCAGCTTAATTGCTGTACATCAGGTAAATATAAAATACTGCGTCAACAACTTGCTACAGCGAACCGGCCTGCATTATAATTTCACGCCCGCAGCGCACTCAGTGGATATGTCTAAGTTGTCAATTTATATGAGATTTTATTCATAGAATTGATGCTCATAATCTTCATGCAATATTTACTTCGATGAGTAAATTCATTGAATAGGAGTGACGGGGTGAAGGGACTCAATTCTAACTAACAACGCGAAAGTTCTATGCAGAATACTTATCCACCAGCACAAGGCCTATACGATCCTGATTACGAACATGACTCTTGTGGAGTCGGTTTCGTTGCCAACATCAAAGGTAATAAATCACATCAAACTATTGAAGACGGTTTGACCATTCTGAAAAAATTGGTCCACCGAGGCGCTTGTGGCTGTGAAGAAAACACAGGTGATGGCGTTGGTATGTTGGTACAAATGCCGCATAAATTCTTCACTCGTGTATGTCCTAACTCCGGCATTGATCTCCCTGACTATGGACATTATGGGGCCGCTCTGGTGTTCTTACCGAATGATGCAGAGCAGTCACAACAATGTCAGGCTATGATTGAAGAAATCGTCATGGCAGAGGGTCAATCTGTCCTTGGATGGAGAGACGTGCCGACGGATGACAGCAGTCTAGGTCCGACAGCGGTATCAGGTGAGCCTACTTTCAGACAGATTTTCATCAAACGAGCTGATGAAATCAATGATATAGATACGTTTGAGCGAAAACTTTACGTTATCCGAAAGCTCGCTGAGCATGCGATCTGGGGTTCAGACTTGTCTGAAAAAAGCCGCTTCTATATCCCATCGCTCTCATCTAGAACATTCATATATAAAGGTATGTTAACGGTCACTCAGCTTGAGCTGATGTACCCAGATATCTTAGAGCCAGACTTCGAATCTGCTATTTCACTGGTTCACCAACGTTTCTCAACAAACACCTTCCCAGCTTGGAAGCTAGCTCACCCATTTCGCTATGTGGCACACAATGGTGAAATCAACACCGTACGCGGTAACTCCAATTGGATGCGAGCACGTGAATCATTATGCAAATCTGAATTGTTTGGTGACGATCTCAACAAACTATTCCCCATCTGCATCGAAGGTGGCAGTGATTCAGCAACATTTGATAACGTTATAGAGTTTTTACACATGAGTGGACGACCACTCTCGCATGCGATATTGATGATGATTCCAGAAGCATGGAGTGGTCATGAAACCATGACGCCAGAAAGAAAAGCCTTCTATGAATATCATGCCAGCTTGATGGAACCATGGGATGGGCCAGCTTCAGTTGCCTTTACCGATGGAGACGTGATTGGTGCAGTCTTGGATAGAAATGGTCTAAGACCATCTCGCTACTATGTGACTAAAGACGATATGGTCGTCATGGCTTCAGAAGTCGGTGTACTAGATATTGCGCCTGAAGATATTGTGGTCAAGGATCGTCTTCACCCTGGCCGTATCTTTATGGTGGATACCAAACAAGGCAGAATCATCGAGGACGAAGAACTCAAAGCGGAGTTTGCACATCAACATCCATACGCAGAGTGGCTTAAAGATAACCTCAAATCAATCGATCAGTTGCCGGCGTCAAAAAATGTCCATGGAATTGATCTAGATTCATTACTACAACGCCAGCAAGCCTTTGGTTACACCCATGAGGATCTGAATGTACTGATTGCCCCTTCAGCGGCTAAAGGCATAGAGCCTTTGGGTTCGATGGGTACAGACACTGCCCTGGCGGTATTATCAAACCGTTCTAGGTTGCTGTATGACTACTTCAAACAGTTATTTGCACAAGTAACTAATCCACCACTGGATGGTATTCGCGAAGAATTAGTTACACAGGTGGCGACTACGATCGGTGCTGAGCAGAACTTGTTGGAAGCGACCCCAGAAAGTTGCAGGCAAATTAAAATTGAATCACCTGTACTGACTAATCAACAATTAGCCACTATTCGTGATGTCGATATGCCCGGCTTTAAGACTGCCACAGTGAGTATTTTGTATGAGGTTAAAGAGGGTGGGCAAGGACTTGATGCGGCCTTGAAAGCCGTATGTGAAGAAGTTGATAAAGCCATTGCTAACGGTAATACCAACATAATACTTTCTGATCGCGGCGTGGATGCCAAACATGCAGCTATTCCGGCATTGCTTGCGACGGCCGGTGTTCATCATCATTTAATCCGCAACGCTACTCGAACCAAAGTGGGTCTCATACTTGAGTCGGGAGAACCTAGAGAAGTTCATCATTTCGCAGTATTGATAGGGTACGGCATCGGTGCGGTGAATCCATATCTAGCCTTCGAATCAATCAGTGACTTGATAGGCAAAGGTCATGTGCCAGAAATGGAATATGACAAAGCTATTGCTAACTATATTAAATCCATCAATAAATCTCTGATCAAGATTATGTCCAAAATGGGCATATCTTCTGTGCAGTCTTATCGTGGCGCGCAGGTATTTGAAGCTATCGGACTCAATAAAGAATTTGTGGATCAGTACTTCACATGGACGGCTTCGCGTATTGGTGGCATAGGTTTGGAAGAAGTCGCTGAAGAAGTCGCCGTGCATCATGAGCGTGCGTTCCCGACGCGTCCAGTTAAACGAGCAGATCTGGAATGGGGGGGTGAATATCAATGGCGTCGTGATGGTGAATATCATCTGTTCAATCCTGACACTGTATTTAAACTCCAGCATGCGACTAAATCAGGTCAGTATGAAATATTTAAAGAATACACCAACAAGGTAGATGAACAGAATGAACACTTAGCGACATTACGCGGTTTGTTCGGTTTGGATTATTCGTGTGAACCTATTCCTTTGGAAGAGGTTGAGCCGATTGAAAGTATCATGAAGCGCTTCTCAACCGGAGCTATGTCATATGGATCGATCAGTTCTGAGGCACATGAGACATTAGCAATCGCTATGAACCGTATTGGTGGTCGATCAAATACTGGTGAAGGTGGTGAAGATCCTGATCGATTTACGCCCGATGAAAATGGTGACTCTCGTCGCAGTGCGATCAAGCAGGTGGCATCAGGTCGTTTTGGTGTGACTAGTGAATATTTGGTTAACGCAGACGATATTCAGATCAAGATGGCGCAGGGTGCGAAACCTGGTGAAGGTGGTCAGCTTCCGGGATCAAAAGTTTACCCATGGGTAGCTAAAGTTCGTCATTCAACTGCCGGTGTAGGACTGATTTCTCCACCACCTCATCATGATATTTACTCTATCGAGGATATGGCGCAATTGATACACGATCTCAAAAATGCCAATCCTGAAGCACGTGTACATGTGAAATTAGTGGCAGAGGTGGGCGTGGGTACGATTGCTGCTGGTGTAGCTAAAGCTCATTCTGATGTGGTGCTTATCTCAGGCTATGATGGTGGTACAGGTGCATCCCCTATGAACTCACTCAAGCACGCAGGTCTGCCGTGGGAGCTGGGTGTGGCTGAGACCCAACAAGTACTAGTTCAAAATGGTTTGCGTGATCGTATTGTGATGCAAACAGATGGTCAGATGAAGACCGGTCGTGATGTGATCATCGCCGCTTTACTCGGCGCTGAAGAATATGGATTCTCTACCGCGCCATTAATTGTCATGGGCTGTGTGATGATGCGTGTATGTCATCTCAATACATGTCCAGTAGGTGTTGCGACTCAAAATCCGGAGCTGCGCAAGAAGTTTTCTGGTCAGCCCGAATTCGTAGAAAACTTCTTTAAGTTCATTGCTGATGAAGTGCGTGAATACATGGCACAACTAGGTTTCAGAACGATTGATGAAATGATTGGTCAAGTGGATCGATTGAAGACCAAGAAAGCTGTGGATCACTGGAAAGCTAAAGGTTTAGATTTCTCAGCTATACTTCACAAGCCGGTGCCTCACGCAGGCACTGAACTGTATTGTGTGAATGAGCAAGATCATGGTTTGGAATTATCCTTAGATATGACCCAGCTAGTCCCTGCTTGTGAGGATGCAATCAATAATAAGACTCCAGTTGAAGTCAATCTGCCAGTCGTTAACACCAATCGCAGTGTTGGCACTATACTGGGTTACAACATCACTAAGCAACACGGTGGTGAAGGTCTAGCAGAAGATACGATCAAGGCACATTTCACTGGCTCAGCAGGTATGAGCTTTGGTGCATTTGTTCCTAAAGGTGTCACTATGACGCTGGAGGGTGACTCTAATGACTATCTCGGTAAGGGGCTGTCGGGCGCCAAAATTATTGTTTATCCATCGCGTAAAGCTAGTTTTAAAGCTGAAGAAAATATCATTGTTGGAAACGTATGTTTCTATGGCGCAACTGATGGTGAAGCCTATGTCAGAGGCATTGCCGGTGAGCGATTTGCCGTGCGTAATAGTGGCGTCAATGCTGTAGTAGAAGGTGTTGGAGATCACTGTTGTGAATATATGACAGGTGGAAAAATTGTTGTGATCGGTGCAACTGGGCGAAACTTCGCCGCAGGCATGTCGGGTGGTTCAGCTTTTGTTCTTGAGGATCGAGATAAATTTGAAATCAATTGCAATCAAGATATGGTGCACTTGGAGTCTTTGGTTGAAGCTGAAGATGTAGAGGCAGTTAAATCTATGCTGAAAAATCATCATGAGTATACAAATAGTCCGGTAGCAGAGAAGATTCTCAATGATTGGGATAACTATCAATCAAAATTTATTAAAGTAATGCCGAAAGATTACAAGCGTGTTCTAGAAGCCATGAAGCGAGCTAAGGCGGAAGGCACCTCTGTAGATGAGGCAGTTATGGAGGCGGCACATGGGTAAGGTAACTGGGTTTATAGAAATAGAACGTGCTAAACAACCCTATCGTCCGGTAGAAGAGCGCCTGCAAGACTTTAACCAAGTCATGTCACCATGGGAAAAAGAGCCACTGCAAAAACAAGCGGCACGCTGCATGGATTGTGGTATTCCTTTTTGCCATCAGGGTTGTCCACTTGGCAATCTAATACCAGACTGGAACGACCTGGTTTATCGTGAGCAATGGGAAGATGCCATTGAGCGTCTCCACGCGACCAATAATTTCCCAGAATTCACTGGAACACTATGCCCAGCTCCTTGTGAAGGGGCTTGTGTATTAGGAATTAATGACAACCCTGTGAATATCAAAGCAGTTGAGCTCTCAATTATTGAAAAAGCTTGGCAAGAGGGCTGGATCAAACCACAGGTTGCTGAGCAAAAAACAGGCAAAAAGGTTGCAATTGTCGGCTCGGGACCAGCGGGAATGGCAGCCGCTCAGCAACTAGGGCGAGCAGGTCATGAGGTGTCTTTGCTGGAACGAGATGACCGTATTGGTGGTCTAATGCGTTATGGTATTCCTGAGTTCAAAATGGAAAAACGTTTGCTGGATCGTCGCATGCAACAGATGCAACAAGAAGGTGTGACCTTCATCACCAACGCGAACGTAGGTGAGAATATTTCAGTCGATGAACTGCGCTCAGAATATGACGTTTTAATATTGACTGGAGGCGCATGTGATCGTCGTGATCTTTCCGTTGAAGGTCGACAATTGTCAGGGGTCTATCAGGCGATGGACTACCTGCCTATGCAAAACCATATATGTGAGGGTGATGATAAACCTGCCAACTTCATTGATGCCAATGGTAAAAATGTAGTGATAATCGGTGGTGGTGATACGGGTGCTGATTGTTTGGGTACGGCTAATCGTCAACATGCACAATCAGTCCATCAGCTAGAAATTATGCCGCAACCGCCAGAAACTCGAGCTGAGACTAATCCATGGCCACAATGGCCACGTATATATCGCACAGCCTCTGCTCATGAAGAAGGCGTGGATCGTCTTTACTCTGTATCAACCAAGAAATTTATTGATGATGGGAATGGCAATGTAAAAGCATTGCAGTTAGTTACTGTTGAAATGAAAAATATAGATGGACAGATGCGCATGGTCGAAGTCGAAGGTAGTGAAAAAGAATTACCATGTGATCTTGCACTGCTTGCAATGGGTTTTGTAGGATCTGAAAAGCCCGGCATGCTAGAGCAGCTAGGTGTTGAATTAGATACACGCGGTAACGTGGTTGCTGATTCACAATGGATGACCTCAGTGGACGGAGTTTTTGTCGCAGGTGATATGCAGCGTGGTCAAAGTCTTATTGTTTGGGCAATTGCTGAAGGTCGTTCAGTAGCTCGCTCAGTAGATGAATACTTGATGGGCAGTAGTGAATTGCCTGCTCCTGTGACGCCGAATTCATAAAAGCCTAGCACTCGTATGGGTTTATGGGTCAGGCTCACAACGAGTGCATGCAACTGAGTCTTTTAAATCAGATTTGTTTGGTCGCATCCTGCGATTAAATTACAGAGACAATGCTATTTGATCTACTTGGGTTAAGCGACTTGTGTCGTGTAACTTAGAATAGCCACCACTTCATCTGGTGTTTGTGCCCACGCCATAGCCGCAGCATTCACTTCTTTTAGAGGATGAATAATGGACTCATCATGGAGTGTGATATAGGGCTTACCGAGTGCTGCACAATTACCCGCGTCAAATGCTGCATTCCATTGTTTGTACTTATCACCAAATCGTATCACTGCGATATCACACATCTCGATCAGATTTTTAGTTCTAATGGCATTCACTTTTGAAGATTTGTGGTCGCGCCAAAAACCTTCACTGTTGGGTTCCAACATATCGCCTGCAGCATCGCTGGCAGCATGATCAGTCACCGCCGATGTGAAGATAATGGGTAATCCTAGAGCATGGCTTTTCTGCTTAATTTGCTCACGCCAATCAGTATGAATTTCTCCTGATAAGTAGACATTCCATTCCATTCTTATTTTCCTTTTATTTAGTCTTTATTGTATTGGCAGAGTAGTTTGGTTCGATACTCTCTAGTCACCACTTAAGCTTTATCATATCAAAGTGCGTCGTTGTGGAATTATATTTTCAGTGATCCTTAATATTTACAGATGTGTTAAATAAGCCGTATTAAACTACATATAGTCATCTAATGAGCAGTCTTTAACCGTGATAATTAATGAGAATTCTGTTGGTGACGATATTTCTAGCTGGGTCAGTAGTGCAGCGTCTGGTGCTGATACTGTGCTCACAATTGATCATGACAGTACTGGTTCTGCTTCAGATATCGTAACAATTACACTTGAAGGAGTAGCCCACACAACTAATATTGAGGACATGCTTTTAACAGAGGGTAACATTGTAGTGATCTAGTTAGTTAAGGTGAACCATACGTAGGCATGGTATCAAAAATTGATTATTTATTGTTTTCATAGAAATTTATGGGAAGTATCTATTCTGACTTGCATAAGTAACCACAATAGTCTGCCGTTATCGAGGCTCGCATAATTCAGTTAGTGGTGAGTGTGACTTCAAAATACTCAATCGTGATCATATAAGGTTTTTAGTGCTGTTGATCTGTTGCTGGTGCATGAATATTTCAGATGCTATT
>CBFHSW010000030.1:0-3671 GCA_965658595.1 Gammaproteobacteria bacterium
ATCAATGCCTTGGATGCTAGAAATACCCTGTGTATAGACTTTTTCGAATTGCAGCGGCACACCAAAAGCAATTGAAGCTAATATTGTTAGTTTATGTGCGGCATCGATTCCCTCGACATCAAAAGTTGGGTCAGCTTCTGCGTATCCCAGAGCTTGCGCTTCTTTCAAAACGCTGCTGAAGTCACGACCTTTATCGCGCATTTCGCTAAGTATGAAATTACCCGTGCCATTAATAATGCCAGCCAACCATTCTATTTGATTACCTGCCAACCCTTCACGTATCGCTTTAATAATTGGAATACCACCAGCCACTGCCGCTTCAAAAGCGACTGTCACACCCTTACTCTGAGCTGCTGCAAAAATTTCATTCCCATGTAGGGCGATTAAAGCTTTGTTAGCAGTAACGACATGCTTGCCATTTTCTATCGCTTGCATGACTAACTGTCGTGCCAAATCAGTGCCACCGATTAATTCAACAACAATATCTACCTCTGGATTATTCACAATTGATTCGGAATCCAAAGTAAGCTGAACTTTTGAGGCATCAATATCTCTTGGCTTATCCAAATCGCGCACACTGGCAACCAACAAGTTAATCGCACGCCCTGCTCTGCGCTCTATTTCTTCAGCGTTACGCTGCAAAACAGTAGCTGTTCCTCCGCCGACTGTCCCTAATCCTAGTATTCCGATATTGATTGGTTTCATTTCTATTTTATTTGTTATCTGTTTTGACTCGTTCTATTGACTATTATGTGCTGTCTTCTAAATTTGATTATTTAACATTTAACTCGCAGCGATATGTTTTGTATTCTGCTCGAATTTGCTTATGATCATATCTACTCGTTATCTCGAAACATCTTCTTAATTCCGCGAATTGCTTGGCGCGTGCGATGTTCATTTTCGATCAAACTGAAGCGCACATGATTATCACCATAAGCACCAAAGCCAACACCTGGTGACACTGCAACTTTTGCTGTCTCTAACATTTTCATAGAAAAGTCCAATGACTTTTGGTCGGCAAATTGTTCGGGAATCTTAGCCCATACAAACATAGTTGCTTTTGGTGGAGTGACTTCCCATCCAAGACTGTTCAATCCTTCTATCAATACATCACGACGCGAACAATACATTGCACGAATGTCATCAACACAATCTTGTGGCCCGTCCAGTGCCGCAATCGCTGCGACTTGAATAGGTGTAAACATACCATAATCCAGGTATGACTTTAGACGCGCTAGAGCACTCACTAATGTTTTGTTTCCACACATGAAACCAACACGCCATCCTGGCATGTTGTAAGTTTTGGATAAAGAATAGAACTCAGCGGCAATATCACTGGCACCTTCTACTTGTAGTATTGATGGAGGCTCATAACCATCAAAGGTAATCTCAGCATAGGCGATATCATTAATGACATAAATATTATGTTCTTTAGCAATCGCAATCACGCGTTCAAAAAACTCTAAATCTACGCATTGTGCTGTTGGATTTGCAGGAAAATTTAGGATGATTAATTTTGGCTTAGGCCAAGTATCTCTAATCGCCTTTTCTAATTCTGCAAAAAAATCGATCCCCTCACCTACAGGGACGTATAAGATATCAGCACCAGCGATCACCGAACCATAGGGATGGATGGGATATGCTGGATTGGGTACTAGCACGGTATCACCCGGGCCAAGCATAGCCAGCGCCAGATGCGCTAAACCTTCCTTAGAGCCTATCGTCACAATGGCTTCTTCATCCGGATCTAACTCAACTGCAAATTTACGTTGATACCAATCGCAAATGGATTGTCTGAGTCTTGGTATACCCTTAGATACAGAGTATCGATGAGTGTCTTCACGTTGAGCGGCTTCAACCAGCTTATCAACAATATGTTTTGGTGCCGGTTGATCAGGATTGCCCATGCCAAAATCAATTATGTCTTCACCTGCGGCTCTGAAAGTCGCTTTACGTTGATTCACAATATTGAAAACGTAGGGGGGAAGTCTTTTTATTCTCGGGAATTCTTCTTCCATGCTGGCTTGATGCTAATGCAGTCCTGTCTGAGTTAAAGTATGAGCTTACGTGCTTACTTAGCTAATTAAGTGGACTATTTTACAGTAGTGCTGGCGATGGGTAACTATGAAATTTAAAGAAATTTCATAAATTTAGAGGGTTTAGCTCATCTAAGGCAGGTATTTTCTAGGATTGACTGGGTTACCATCTTTGCGAATCTCAAAATGTAGCATTACGCGATCAGCCTCGGTATCACCTAGTAAGGCAATAGGCTGCCCTATGGCTATACTATCTTCCTCTTTGACGAGTAATTTCTTATTATGAGCATAGGCACTGAAAATACTGCTATTGTGTTTGATTATAATGAGATTGCCGTATCCTCTTAGTGCATCTCCCGCATAAACGACCTTACCAGAGGCGGCTGCCTTCACTTTTGTGCCCTCTTTAGCAACGATATCGATGCCATTATTTTTATTTGAGAACTCCTCGACTACCTTGCCACTCAGTGGCCAGTTCCACTTTCCAATCGGTTTAAGGTTTTTGGGCGGGGTCGGAGACGATGTTGAGGTAGATTTTTTACCTTCGCTAGTATTTTTTAAAGCTACTGCTGAGGAATTTAAACGTAATTTTTGACCAGGGTAGATAACATAGGGCTCTTGAATACGATTCCAATAAGCTAATTTCTTCATTGAAACACCGTACTTAAAGCTTATTGAATAGAGCGTTTCACCCTTAGATACTGTGTGATAGCTGTGATGATAATAACGAGGTGATTTACCCTTAGTAGCACAGCCATGCAACAAAGTGAGACTCACCAAAATAATAACGATGGTCTGGATAAACACTAAATAGTGGTGATGTGTGTTCATTAATTCTCAATCAGCGACTAAGGTGATGACATTATAACCAGAGCTATCACTAACAAACATACCAGTAACCAGCCGAACCATTCGATATAACGAACTAAGATGGGCTCTATTTTAGGTCCGAAATGCTTGAGTAAGCCCGCTAGCAAGAAAAATCTTGCGCCACGACCTATAAATGAAAAAATCACGAACAGTAATAATGACTGTGTCATGACCCCAGCGGTAATAGTGAATAACTTATAAGGTACGGGTGAAAAGCCAGCAATCAGTATGATCCAAATACCCCAAACTTCGAACCAATTTCTGGCTTGTAAGTAATGTGTCCAGTAATCGCTATTGCGCAAGCTTTCAGACAATAAATCAAATGCAAACACACCAATCAAGTAACCAAATACACCACCCAGCACAGAGAATAACGTACACAAAAAAGCATATTGCCATGCTTTATCAGGGACCCGAATAACCATGGGTGCTAGCATCACATCCGGGGGGATTGGAAAGAATGATGATTCTGCAAAGCTCATCACACTCAACGCTTTAGGTGCGTTTTTATGAGCAGCTGCAGTCATACATTTGGCATATAGTTTTGCAAATAACATTAAAATTTATCCGTCATCATTAATCACTGACCAGAGGAACAAATAAAACATCTTCTAACTTTTCTTTGACTATACCCTCTTGTGTTCTTTTCAGCGTTAGCAGTTGTTGGGATGATTCTGCTTCACCGACGGGAATAATCAAACGCCCTCCAAATTTAAGCTGATCAACGAGTGATGTAGGAATCTCAGCCGCCGCACAGGTTACGAT
>CBFHSW010000031.1:0-4899 GCA_965658595.1 Gammaproteobacteria bacterium
GTAGAGATATATGAGCGTGAGCAATGCGGTGTGATTGGAGTGCAGCAAGTACCTAAAGAGAATGTGGGTAGCTATGGTGTGATTGCTGGTGAGCAGGTGAATGACGGTTTATGGCGTATGTCGGGCATTGTCGAAAAGCCACAACCAGCAGATGCGCCTTCCAATATAGCCGTAGTGGGTCGTTACATTTTAGATAGCTCTATTTTCGATATCATAGAAAATACAACACCAGGGTCAGGCAATGAGATTCAACTGACCGACGCTATTGCCACACAATTACAGAGACAAACGGTCTATGGCTATGAGTTTTCGGGTCAACGTTATGACTGTGGCAGTAAATTGGGTTATCTCCAAGCAACGGTAGACTATGGTCTGAAGCATGCTGAAATAGGTGAAGAATTTACCCAGCATTTGAAAAGTAAGAAGATAGGTTAAGCTGATTAAAGCGCTTCGCCATTGAATGTGCAGTTATATAGCAGTGGTGCGGGGCTGTTATCGTTGTAGGAAAAATGGCCTTATAGTCTAGCCATTTTCACTCTCAAAGCCCCAATCAGCTGATGTGACACTATAACCCTTAGCTATTGAATGTTTTTACGATTCTATTCTCTATGCTTAAATCAATGAAATCAAAACTACTGATGTCTACATCTGAAGATAAGAAGTAAACATCTGAACTGATAGTTATAATGACGCTTTGGCGGCTGGTTTGAGCATTTCTTATAGATGGGGATAAGCATGAATATATATCGAGAAAATGATGAGATTAAATAAGCCAACAAAACTATTCATGCTTTTGCTGCTAGCCTACTTCTCACCAGTCTTGCTTGCATCTGCAGCAGAGCCTGTTACTAGAGCTACTGATTGTACCGAAATGGGAGTGCAGGCAGATATTGACCCAGAGCTTAGTAAAGACGAAAATCTGCAGCGACTATCAGAAATGTTCTATGAATCACTTAATACAGTCACGCATTGTGAATCAGCCAATGATTCGGCGACAGGAGCACAGTCTTCCACTGACGGAAGTGATGCTGCAGAAGGTGTTGCTGCATCTGATATCAGTGGAACGGAAAGTGATGAGTCTCTATCACAGAGTAATGCTGATTACACATCTGAAATGGATGCAGTCGAGATGGATGATTATGACATGGATGAGAATGATACAGAGCTGAAAGATACTGGAACTCAAGCGCCTGATGATATTCCGCCAGCTGATAATGACTCGATATTTGAAAAGCAGATACGTGAAGCTGCAGAAAATGAAACTGATCCTGAGGTTAGAGCACGCCTTTGGAATGAATACCGCAAGTACAAAGGTTTGCCAGTAAAACGTGTTAAGGAGGAATCATAGTGTGGATGTTGAGTAAGCAGGTAATCATTTATCTGCTAGTGCTGAGTATGGTGGCTTGTAATTCACAATCTATGTTCAATACTAAAGATGATTCCGAAGATCAGGTAACTATCGGCCCAGAAACTTCAACAAAGATTGAAGTGTCAGCATTGGATGAACAGCAGGTGAGTATGGGGCGTAAGTTAGACGTCATTATCCCCGTGTTTGATGCAGGGTTGGATGACGAGGTTATTGGTGAGACGGTGTGGGCAGAATTGCGCCATGCTGAGGCGACTATTTTTGCTAATCAACTCAAAGCAACATTAGATGCGACTGGCCAGTTTGCTGCGGTTAGAGTCACACCAGATGCCAGTGCAACGGGTGAGCTGTATATTCAAGGTAGAATCGAACAATCTACTGGACATGATGTAGAAATCTCATTGAGTGTTACAAGCATTGCGGGTGAAGATGTAATCGCACGCGCTGCTGCGGGGCGCTTATCTTTCCCTCGCTTTCATAATCGTGATGAACGCGCTATCAAAAACTTTGAACACACGGTCGACAAAAATTACTTTATGAATCCTAGGAATGATAAGCAGAGAGCGTATCAACCTATTTTTGATGAGGCCTCTGGCTTTGTTGTGTCACTTTTGGAAAAGTATTCAGAAGTCGAAAAGACAGAGTTGAGCAATCTGTCCAATCTGCGTTTTGCCGCTAGTTTTTCTGAAGATGCATTCTCTGAGTACATGGTGACTGAAAAGGGGAATATTCATTTGGTAGGGATGCCTAGTATGGATGATCCGATGTATCAAAAAGTCAGGGCGCTTCGAGTGCGAGATCAACTATTTATTGATAATCTTCAAAATGAATATCAAGACTTTAATCAGCAGATCAATGAGAGTTATCTGTTATGGCAGGAGCAAAGTTTACGCGAATATGTCCTAAGGAAAGAGGCTAAAGCAAGTTCAAATAAAAAGTTATTGGGGGGCATCGCTTTAATTGGTCTAGCCATAATGTCAGCCTCAACTAATTCTGGAGGTAACACTGTTGGAGATAATGCGGCGGCAACGGCTGCAGTGACAGCAGGGGTGGCGGCAGCAGGTCTCATTTCATCAGGCATCCATGACCGTAAAGAAGCGGCGATGCATAACGAAACTATCAAAGAACTAGGTCAGTCAATTGATATCGAAATGTCCCCACAAGTCGTTGCCTTTGAAGAACGCGAAGAAAAATTAGTAGGTGACTCAGCAGAGCAATTCCAACAGTGGCGCTCATTTTTAAAGACGATATATGAGTTAGAAAGAACACCTGATGTTCAGTTGTAGATATCATGTTAAAGGAAGAGGTTGAAGTAGCAAAAGGAAATCAGCGCCAGGGAATGGTTAAGTTTTTGGTAGCGCTTTTGCTGACAAGCTTTTTGTTGGCGGGAGTTTTTTGGTTGTTGCCAAAATGGGTTTTAGTGTCAGATACACATGAACATCAGCTAAGTGTAACGACAAATCATAGCGCAGTTCAGTCGTTAGATGATCAGGCAAATAATAAAACCTCGCTCATTCATTCAGAATATACACAAGAGCAAGCGCTGCATGCGATTAAGGAATTTGATCAACAACTATTGTTAATAGCACCTTATCAGTCTTTGCAGAATGACACAGCCTTTATACAAACCATTGATAGTGTGCAAGCGCAGGTGACACAGGCCTTTATTCAGGCCGATTACGATACGGTGGTCGTAGCTCTGCAAGAGTTAAGTGTCAATGTTGATCAGGCTATGAGTGCTGCACAGTTAGCATTAGAGCAACATCTTAGCAATGCTAGGCAACTATGGAGGCAAAAGCAGTTGCCGCAGTTACGAGAGGAACTCAAGCAGGCTCAAATGATTCGAGCCGATCTACCTGAATGGAGTGAGCTGAATGATTTGCTGATGGTCTGGCCGGAGGTGGAATCTCTATTAAGTATTGCAAGAACAGCAGGTTTAGAAGGGCGTTATCAAGAGCAGTTACAGATTCTTTCAAAGATTAGTCGCTTATCAAATGATTTGCCTCATTTGCCTCAGCAGATTGCAGATGTGAAAAAGCAGGTAGCAGAAAATCAATATAGACAGGCTATCGCTCAGGCTGATGCCGCTATGCGGGTGCCTGATTTAAAACAAATGCGGGCCGCGGTTAACATGGCTCACAAAGTGTATCCTCAACGATCTGAGGTGATCCGTTTGACTCAAGAACTGAATGAGTTGGAACGCCAACAAGACTATCAACAACACCTTACTCAGGCTGAGCTAGCTTTGGCTAAGGATGAGTGGCCGTCAGCATTTAGAGACTTAAGTGCGGCCCATGATTTATATCCCCATCAACGAGATACCCAAGATAAAAAAGCTTTTGTGGCTGTTTATCTTAAGTTAGCACAAGAAAGTAAAGAGTTCCTAGACCAGCCAAGTTTGCTTACATCTGAGCACAAGCGAAAGCGTGCAGCGGATATGCTGGAAGGGATGATTGTATATCGCAGTCTCAGTCAGCGTATGGCGAATATTGAGGATGAACTGAGTAATCAGCTTCAGCGTTATTCGAAAAAAGTAACACTTACTATTCTGTCAGACAATAAAACTTATGTTCAAGTGCGTCGTGTTGGTAAGGTAGGCGTTGTGACAGAAAAGACGATTTCATTACTGCCTGGTAACTATTTGTTTGAAGGAAAAAGAGTTGGCTATGTGACAGAGGCAGTCAAGGTAAATATTACTCCTGACGATTTGGGTAAACATGTGACGGTGATTGCTAATGAGCGAATTTGAAGACCAGATTAAGCAAGCTTCTTCACAGCAAAAGACACGTTGGCTGATCACTAGTATGAGTATCTCGTTGTTATTGTTGTTGATTGGCTTGTATATTTTTTCTTTGGCGGTCTACACCATTCAGATCGAACCACTCGAAGCGGATGAGGTTTCTATGCAGTCGATAGGGACAGGTTTTGGATTGAGTTATAAACAAAAGGTATTCACTTTTTCGGATAAAACCAGTCTACGTGTTAGTGCCACAGGCTTTAAAGATAAAGAGTTGGTCTTAAAGAGCCATGTAAAAGATGGCGTTGTTGTTTTCAATCTAGAACCTAAGTTGGCGATGGTTTCGTTACATACTGAGCCAGTGACTACTCTTGATTGGTATATTGATGGGCGTTTTATTGAACGTGCTTCAAGCCTGCAACAAGAACTTGATCCAGGTGAGTATACATTTAGTCTGCAGTCTGATTACTATCAAATGATTGACGATAGAATTAGTGTTAAAGCAGGGCGGGATGTTGATTATGTCTATGAGTTATCGCCGCTCACAGGCACACTGATGATTAATGCAGATGTGTCGTCAGCAAGACTGACCATAGATTCTGTGCCTTATAAGCTAGGTAGTACTCTCACTCAGCAGGCAGCCGAGTATGCGGTTGAGGTGAGTGCGCCAGGTTATTATTCTATCCAAGAGGATATCTCTTTAGATAAGAGAAATCTCGCAATTGAGCGACATTACAAACTACCACCCAAACCTATTGCATTGACATTGAACTTGCAGCCCAAGGGCGGTGTGTTA
>CBFHSW010000032.1:0-6525 GCA_965658595.1 Gammaproteobacteria bacterium
AGCAGTGACTTTATTGCCGACGCCACACAAGGCGAGATGCCTTTCGCTATGGTGCAGGGTGAGCCTGTCTCGATACCGCCACAAGATTTATATATTCCCCCTGATGCATGAGAAGTATTTTTGGATGCCTGTGAAGGGCCATTAGATTTATTGCTATATCTAATTAAACGTCAGAACCTCGACATACTGGCACTGCCGATTGCTAAGATTACTAAGCAATACATGGACTATATTGGTGTCATGGAGGAGCTTAAATTGGAGCTGGCTGCAGAGTATCTTGTCATGGCTGCCATGTTGGCAGAAATCAAGTCGCGCATGTTATTGCCACGTCCAGTTGAAGAAGATAACGAACAAGATCCACGCGCTGAATTAATTCGACGCTTACAAGAATATGAACGTTTCAAACAGGCGGCTGAAGACGTAGAAGAACTTCCTCGTTTAGAGCGGGAACATTTTGAAGCGCATGCATTAGCGATAGAAGTCATCGAAGAAGAAAAACAGCCTCCTGTCGATGTGAAAGATTTGATACTGGCTTTTCATTATGTCTTACAGCGCGCCGCAATGTATGCGTCACATGCAGTAGAGCATGAGCCATTATCAATACGTGAACGCATGACGCAAGTGCTCTCTTCTTTACAGGGTGACGAGTTTGTCGATTTTGTCAGCTTGTTCAGCCCTGAGGAAGGGCGCGATGGCGTCATTGTGACCTTTATTGCGGTATTAGAATTACTCAAAGATCGTATGATTGAGATTGTTCAATCAGAAGTATTTGCGACGATATATGTTAAACCAGCGGATCGACACATCGAGGAGGGAAGCCAAGATGGAGAATAATGAGCTCACATCTAAACAGATAAAAAACATACTTGAAGCCGCTCTACTAGCGGCAGACCATCCCCTCAATATAGACCATTGTATGAAATTATTTGAGGGTGATTTGCATGTACCCGAACGTACTTTGATCAAAACCTGCATTGAAGAACTACAAGCAGAGTGTGATGAGCGTGGCGTTGAGTTAATCAAGGTTGCCAGTGGATTTCGTTATCAAACACGTGTGGATATACAAACATGGGTGGCTAGACTGCATGCTGAAAAAACTCCTCGTTATTCGCGTGCCTTGATGGAAACGCTGGCACTGGTTGTTTACAAACAACCGATTACACGTGCAGAAATCGAAGACGTGCGTGGTGTATCTGTTAGCAGCAACATCATGAAAGTGCTACAAGAACGTGAGTGGGTGAAAATTGTGGGTCATAAAGAAGTGCCTGGACGCCCAGCCATGTTTGCGACCACAAAAAAATTCTTAGACTATTTCAACCTGCAAAGTCTCAGTGAATTGCCATCACTCGCAGACATCAAAGAATTTGATCAAATTGCTCCAGAATTAGATTTTGGACAAGAATTTCCACCCGAAGCCGATCAAGAAACTGATCTCGATACGCAACAAGAATTTGAGCAAGAGTCTGAACAAGAATCTGAACAACACACAGACCACAGTGATGAAGACTCAAGTGAAGATGTTAGTCGTGCATCACAAGATGAAGCTCACGCAATTACTCAAACACTGAGTGATGACGACCTGTCAGAAGATCAGTCACAAGACCAGTCACAAGACCGGGCACAAGATCAGTTAGATGAGAAAGTCACCGAACAACAGACGTCCAATGAATTGGATGAGCTTGACCCCAACACCGAAATAAAACACTAGCGCAGCTCATGGCAGAACGCATACAAAAAGTCCTAGCCAATATGGGTCTGGGGTCACGCCGTGAAATTGAACGCTGGATAGCGCAGGGATTAATTCAAGTGGATGGTCGCGTGGCACAACTGGGTCAAACCGATGAAGGTGTTTCAGAGATCACCTTTGATGGCCGTAAAATTGTCTTGAATGCAGAGGTGGAAACACAGTTTCTGCAATACCATAAACCCGATGATGAAATTTGTTCACGCAAAGATCCAGAGGGTCGCAAAACCGTTTACGATCATTTGCCAGAATTAGCTATCGGTCGATGGGTGGCTATTGGACGACTCGATTTCACTACGTCAGGCCTTTTATTGTTTACCACCAATGGTGAACTTGCCAACACACTCATGCATCCTAGCGCTCAGGTCGATCGAGAATATATGGTGCGAGTCCATGGGCGTGTCAGTCCTGATCTCATCGAACGTCTCAAAACAGGTGTCAAACTTGAAGACGGTATTGCCCGCTTCACTGATGTGCAATTGCGCCCTAGTAAAGGCACTAACCAATGGCTACAGGTGGTATTGCAAGAAGGGCGTAATCACGAAGTAAAACGAATGTTTGAATCGCAAGGCTTGCAAGTCACGCGGTTGATACGTATCCGTTTTGGGCCCGTCGCACTTGATGATCGAATCAAAAAAGGTAAGCATCGTTATTTGATTAATCGCGAAGTGAAGGAACTCAGAGCTTTGGTGCGTCAAGCCAGCTAAACTGCATCTCAGTGGGCACGATATAGTGTCATGCTTCGCTCTCAAAATACGCATTGTCTCGAGGTAAACTGCGCTTTCCGTCCTAGCTCTCTTTACTCAATGTAACGAGACTCGCACTCAACTGAGCGAATATTCACGATATTTTTTCTTGTGGCTGGTGTGGTTACGGTTTACGCACGATTTGATTGGTGGTGTGAGCTGCGTCAGCACCGAGTAAATATATATAGGGTGCGATAACAGTACTGGGCTCAGGGAAGCTGGCAGGATTAACGCCCGGGTAATTATGAGTTCTTAAATCAGTACGCACAGATCCAGGGTGCACTCCATTGACTCGAATGCGTTGGTCGCCATCTAACTCATCTGCAAGAATATGCAGCAGACCTAACTGCGCTTGTTTGCCGACACCATAAGCGCCCCAATAGGCTTTGTTTGCTTCGTCCACACTAAAAACGATGCTGGCATCAGGACTTTTCTTAAGTAAGGGTAAGCAGGCGCGTGACAGTAAATAAGGTGTATGCACATGCAAGGTGATCAGTTTAGTCCATGTGGATAATTCCAATGCATGCAGGGGAGTGAGTCCACCTACGCGTCCAGCATTGTGAACTAAGCCATCCAAACGACCATATTCTTTCTCTATGGAAGCGGCGATTTCATTGTGATCATCTGCACCGGCTACTTCTAAATCAATATTTAAAATAGCTGGTGTAGCTTGTTTGAACGCCATGATCCCATCGTATACTTTTTCTAAACGATTCAAATCTTTGGCAATTAAAATGACCTGAGCACCCAGACGAGCACACTCTATGGCCAGCGCTTTACCTATGCCTCGGCTAGCACCTGTAATTAAAATGACGCGCTCAGCTAAATAATTTTTAGGCGCGTTAAAAGTAAAAAGTTCAGAATGCAGAGATGTACCGCTATCAGTGGGCTTAGTCGTCATTGTCAGTATGTTTGGTTTCTATCATGGGAACATCACGAGTCTTTTTATCAATCTCGTCAATCAAAGGAATTTCATCTTTAGTTTGCACGCCTAGTTCGGGGAACTTACGCATGTTTGGAAGCACTTGGCGTTCCAAAGAGCCGATGGCTTTATTATAGTTGCTCACACTATCATCTAGATTTTTACCGACTTTTTGTAAGTGGCTGGTAAAGGTATTCAAGCGTTTATATAAATCTTGAGCGAGATCGCGGATTTGTTCAGCATTCTGTGACATACGCGCTTGTTGCCATCCATAGGCCACCGAACGTAACAGCGCAACTAAAGTGGTAGGGGTCGACAAAATCACCCGATTAGCAAAAGCATCTTCTAAAAGGTTTTTATCCACATCTAATGCGGCAGTCAGAAACTGCTCGCCGGGAATAAACAAAATTACAAAGTCAGGGGATTGACTGAACTGCTCCCAATAAGACTTACTCGCCAACTCTTTCATACGCTCACGTACTTTGCGTGCATGATGTTGCAAGTGTGCTTCACGCTCAGCAACATTATCCGTTTCAATGGCAGATAAATAGGCATCCAGTGGAGTTTTAGCATCTACGATTAACTCGCGTTGCTCAGGCATGCGTACCACCATATCAGGGCGCAAGCTTTTGTTATCACCCAAGTCTGCACTCACCTGTTCCTCAAAATCACAATAGTTCACCATGCCGGCCAACTCAGCTAAACGCTTGAGCGTGAGCTCACCCCATTGTCCACGAACTTCTGGGCGTCTCAGAGCGCGCACTAATTGTTGGGTCTCAGATTGCAAACCTTGTTGAGCTTGCGTCACCATCTCTAACTGTGAAGTGATAGAGCCATAGGCCTCTTTGCGTTCTTTCTCAATGCTAGTGAGTTGTTTTTCAGTCTTCTCCAGCGCGGCATTAACGGGCTTAAGTAAATTCTCAATCGACTTTTCTTTTTCAGTCAGATTGGCTTGTGCACGGCTCTCAAACAGGCCGAGTTTTTGCTGAGCCAGTTGTAAAAAAGATTCGCTATTAGCATCTAAAGCACTTTTGGAGAGTGCGGTGAAGCTCTCTTTGAGTTGTTCGCGTGATTCGTTTAAGGCTTTGATCTTTTCTGCAGTTTGAGCTTGTTCAACTTCTAGTTGAGTCAGCAGTTTTTGTTTCTCATTGGCAGTTTTTTCCAACACTGATTGAAAATGTTGGCGCGTGAACAGATAAGCCAGCAGAGCGCTGACAACTACAATCACACCTATCAATATCCAGCTGAGTTCAAAAGTTGCAGTCATAAATTTATCAAGATCGAGTTAGGTTGCGTGTCTGCCTGAGTCAAAGTTAGGCGCGTATCATGTCTATGTGTTGAAGCACATCTAAAGGTTGATCAATGCAAAAATCAGCCCCCCATAAACGCGTATCTAAACCGGCTTCTATATAGCCGTAATTGGCCACACAAGTATACATGCCTGCCGCATTGCCTGCAGTGATATCACGCGGATCATCACCGATATAAAGAATATCCTCAGGGGTAACCTGAATACTTCGGCTGGCTAATAACAGGGGTTCTGGATGGGGTTTTCTAACGCTTAATGTATCACCACTGACGACGCACTGACTGCGAGTATCTAATGCCAGACGCTCTAACAATGGGTCGGTAAGATTGCCCGGTTTGTTGGTAACAATGCCCCAAGGTAAATCAACAGCTTCAATCTGGGTGAGTAATGACTCCACGCCGTCAAAAAAACAGGTGGCTTCACATAAGCATTCTCTATAAGTGACTAAAAATTCTTGGCGTAAGACTTCAAGCTCAGTGTCATCTACTACTTCCGGAAAACCTAAGCGGGTAAGTGCCGCACTGCCCTGTGAAACTGAATACCGTGCGACTTCATAAGGCACCGGCTCGCGGTTATGAGCCTCCAGCATATTATTGAGTGCCAGTACCAAATCCTGAGCGGTATCCAGCAGAGTGCCGTCAAGATCAAACAGTATGGCTTGTATGGGATGAGTGTGGGTAATCACAATGGTCAAAAATACAGAGTTAAATGATGGGTTTAAAGACTTTATACGTGGTGGAGCTATCTATCGCAACAGTCATGATATTAATGATATTAATGGTGCTATAAAAAGTGCGAAAAGATATGTTTCTCAAGGAAGCCAGACGTATCTTGATACGGTAGATACCAATCAAAATCTACCCACTCTACTAAGTGAGAAGCCTCAAGATCAAAAGAGAGCCATAATGAATATGGTTCGGGAGGCTGAAAATGGAGGCAATGATAATAGATATGTGCATATTGCCGAAGTTACTCAAGAAGAATCAAGAAAACTCAAAGATATTACTGGGCTTGATTTAACGGGATATAAGCACACCGTTAATAGTTATGGTGTAAGACATGCCTTAAAAAGACATGGGAATCAAGACAAAGAGAAATTAAGAGGCCAGCAAGCAATTACATCAGATGATTTCTCACGTATACCTGAGATTATTTCAGCGCTAGATGAAATATCATTGTCTGGTAAAGATGCTATGGGGAATGATTAAATTAAGTATAAAAAAGCATTCAATGGGACAACTTTTTATATAGAGGAAGTTAGATCGGGGAAGAAAGAACTGTCAATTAAGACTTTATAGAAAACCCCAACAAAAGAGTCAGAATCATCCTCTGACTCTACGTCCGAAACGGTTTCGGAGACAAGCCCCGACGATTTGATGCGTGATGCTGACTCTGATTCAATTTTAGAGCTTAACAAGAAAGATGGCAATAAAGATACAAGGTTCTCTACACGAAGTGAGGATATGGTTATTAACCTCTTATGAGAAGCCCGCCCAAAGTGGAAGGATGGACGTCACTAAGCGGTATCGCTATGGACACTGGTACTAATCCGACTCCATTAGTGCGAGGGCTAAATAATACTATACCGCCAAATATTGATAACGACAATAAAGAGTATGCTGATAGGGTTTTTCAGGTGAGGTTATTGATTATGAGTGTGTGGTGATTATTTTTCGCAAACAATTAACATTTAGTGATAATTGTTACATGCAAACATGGTTCTGAAGGTTTTGGGTTTCAGAGTAAAAGCAACTATCTCATGGTTTTTACGCTATGAGAGTATCAACTGCCTGCTTAGTCTTTT
>CBFHSW010000033.1:0-13223 GCA_965658595.1 Gammaproteobacteria bacterium
CACACAGCACAATGAATACTTAATGCTTATTAGCTGATATCTTCTACTTGATCAGATTGTATATTTAACTTGCCCATCGACAGTAACCACTATGACTTTTACCTGTTCGTTGAAGTGTTCATTCTTAGGTGATAAGAATAAATTGATAGGTTGTGTGGCGGAGAAGGAGGGATTCGAACCCTCGATAGAGCTATAAACCCTATACTCCCTTAGCAGGGGAGCGCTTTCAGCCGCTCAGCCACTTCTCCGTATTTACATCAATCACTTGAGGGTCATCTCAGCACCCTTCAATTCCCACCAAAACACCCTATTTCCTGATAAAAGGCGTATGAGGGGCATATGGTTTGGCCAGTCCAAGGAACGCAAATTAAATCAAATGACCGGTCGCGAAGTCTCGCAAATTACAGCCATAATTTCAATATTGATTTGTGGTTCCATGGCATACCCATCCAAACGCTGTATCAGATTCACACTAACTATTATTAGAATATTTCAATTATTATTCACTCAAATATGGTTATGTGAAATAACTCTGTTGTTTAGTCTTTAAGATGACTGTGTATCTTTCTTTTCTTGTTTAATTCTCTCGTAGATTTCTTCCCTATGGACGGACACTTCTTTTGGCGCACTTACTCCAACTCGCACTTGATTGCCCTTCACCCCCAATACAGTGACCGTGACATCATCACCGATCATTAGGGTCTCCCCTACCCTGCGGGTTAATATCAACATACCCTGTTCTCCTCTCCGTTTATTTACCCCTGTTATGACTCTTTATTATTATTTTAGTGTCATTCAAATGAGAACTGTCTGTTGATTTTTATGTTTTTGTATTTGCCTTTATGAGGCACTTGGTTGTTTCTCAGACAGCCCAAATACATCATGCAGACATCTCACGCCCAATTCAAGGTACTTCTCATCGACCACCACTGATATTTTGATTTCTGAGGTAGAGATCATACGAATATTGATGCCCTCTTCTGCTAGTGCTTCGAACATTTCACTAGCGATACCCGCATGCGAACGCATACCAACACCAACAATTGATAATTTCACAATATTGTCATCACCACTGGCGGTGTTAGCCCCTAATTTATCCCCTGTTTCTTGAAGAATCTTCAAGGCACGCTTGTAATCGTTTCTGTGCACGGTAAAGGTAAAATTAGCGGTATTATCCCAAGCCACGTTTTGCACAATCATGTCAATTTCTATGTTGGCACGTGATATAGGGCCGAGTATTTTTGCCGCTATTCCCGGTTGGTCTGGTACACCTTTTAGTGTTAGCTGAGCTTCATCTCTATTAAAAGCGATACCTGCAATTTTTGCCTCTTCCATCTGATTTTCCTCGGTTGTAATCAGAGTGCCTGATCCATCTTTGAAAGTTGATAACACTCTTAAGGGAACTTTGTATTTACCCGCAAACTCAACTGCACGAATTTGCAAAACCTTTGACCCTAGACTGGCCATCTCGAGCATTTCTTCAAAAGTGATTTGTTCTAATCTTCGTGCATTGGGCTCAACTCTTGGGTCTGTGGTGTAAACGCCATCAACATCTGTATAGATTTGGCACTCTTTAGCCTTTATGGCTGTCGCTAATGCCACTGCCGTAGTATCGGAGCCACCGCGTCCAAGTGTAGTAATCGCTCCGTTTTGATTAATGCCTTGAAAACCTGCAACCACAATGACAGCACCATCATCTAGATCTTTTTGAATTAAGTCCGTATTAATACTCTCGATACGTGCTTTGTTACAGGCTGCATCGGTTTTAATTTCCAATTGCCAGCCAGTTCTTGCTACGGCTTTACACCCACGCTGATTGAGTGCCATAGCTAGCAATGCAATCGTGACTTGCTCACCGGTCGATAATAAGACATCCAATTCTGGGCCATAGGGTGCGTCACCCATAATATCAGCCGCCAATCCTAACAACCGATTAGTTTCACCACTCATGGCAGAAACTACCACGATTAGCTGATCACCATTAGCACGAGTATGCATGATTTTTTCAGCAACTTGTTCAATTCTCTCAGTGGTACCGACTGAGGTACCTCCATACTTTTGTACGATTACTGCCATGTTTAAAGTTGTCCTTTAACCCAATCGGGTACTGCTTTTAGTGCTGCTTCTAATGCCGCTGGATTATTACCTCCTGCCTGCGCCATATCAGGACGGCCACCACCTTTACCGCCGACTTTTGTGGCTACGGAATTAACTAAATCTCCCGCTTTGATTCTATTCGTTTGATCCTTAGTCACACCTGCCACAATAGTGACTTTTTCACCTTGAGACGAGGCTAGCACAATTGCAGCACTGCCCAGCTTGTCTTTTAGTTTATCCAGAGTCTCACGCAAAGTTTTAGTATCTGCACCCTCTAATACTTGCGCTAATACTTTAATACCCTCAATTTCTTGTGCCTGTGTCTCGATATCAGAACTAGCCTGACTAGCAAGCTTAGCTTTTAATTGAGCCAACTCTTTTTCAATCTCACGAGTTTTCTTGAGCACACCCTCAATCTTACTCGACACATTATCTCTATGAGTATTCAACTGTTGGGCAACTTGGTCAAAGTCGTGTAAAGATGACTGCAACCAATTAAAAGCATTTTCACCAGTAACGGCTTCTATCCTGCGCACACCTGATGCCACACCTGCCTCATGGATGATTTTAAATACTCCAATATCTCCAGCCCGTTCCACATGAGTCCCCCCACATAATTCCACCGAAAAATCTCCAATGGATAAGACTCTCACTTGCTCACCATACTTCTCACCAAATAGTGCCATTGCACCTGCCGCGAGAGCTTCATCTTTACCCATAATATCGGCTTCAGCTGATTTATTAAGACGAATCTGTTGGTTAACAATTTCTTCAATCTGTACTATTTCCGCATGACTCA
Organism: Gammaproteobacteria bacterium; assembly: GCA_965658595.1. Classification (GTDB taxonomy): domain Bacteria; phylum Pseudomonadota; class Gammaproteobacteria; order UBA4575; family UBA4575; genus UBA1858. The sequence goes on from CBFHSW010000033.1 coordinate 2,897, forward strand.
CAGGTGCGTCATGTGAAAAATCAAAACGCAATCTGTCGGCGTCAACTAAAGATCCTTTCTGTTGAACGTGGTTACCTAATACCTGTCTTAAGGCAGCATGCATTAAATGCGTAGCCGAATGATTGAGCATGACTTTTGAGCGGCGCGCTTGGTCGACTTCAGCTGTTATGGATTGATCAATTGAGATACTCCCTGAAATTAATTTACCTAAGTGTGCATTGTTATTACTTTTCTTTTGCGTGTCATACACTTCAAACACAAAACCATCACCTTTTAGTAATCCCGTATCACCGACCTGTCCACCTGATTCTGCGTAGAACGGTGTTTCAGCTAAAAACACGATAGCCTCTTCACCTGCTTGTATATTCTCAACCGACTTGTTGTCTTTAAATAACTCAGTCACTTGAGTGTGTTCATTAAGATGTTCATAGCCAGTAAATTCACACCTAGCTTTAACATCCAATGCCACATCATAGCCTTCACCAAAACGACTAGCATCACGTGCACGCTCTCGTTGCATTTGCATATTACTTTCAAAGCCTGGCAAATCAATTGTGAGGTTTTTCTCACGAGCAATATCTGCCGTTAGGTCTACTGGAAAACCATATGTGTCATATAGTTTGAAAACAGTATCACCAGAAATACATTTACCCGTCATATCTTGTATATCATCATGCAGGATACGCATGCCCTGCTCTAGGGTTTCACTAAACCTTTCTTCTTCATTTAAAAGTCCACGTTGCACACGCTGTTTTGCCTCAATTAGTTCAGGAAAAGCACTATGAAAAGTATCAATCAAGGGCTCTACCAAAGTATGAAAGAATGGCTCATGAAGTCCTAGTTGATGTCCGTGACGAGCGGCTCGCCGAATAATCCGACGCAGCACATAACCACGCCCTTCATTAGAGGGCAAAACTCCATCTGCAATTAAGAAACTGCATGAGCGAATATGATCAGCTATGACCTTTAAGGATGGGTTAGTAAAGTCTTTGAGTTTAGCTTGAGCGGCAATATTCTTTATTAAGCCCTGAAATAAGTCAGTGTCATAGTTATTATGAACTCCTTGTAACACCGCACATAATCGCTCTAAGCCCATACCTGTATCAACTGATGGCTTAGGCAATGGATTAAGCTTACCGCTAGCATCACGCTCATACTGCATAAATACTAAATTCCATATTTCAACGTAACGATCGCCATCTTCTTCCGGTGTACCCGGTGGTCCACCAGCAATATGATCACCATGATCATAGAAAATTTCTGTACACGGCCCACAAGGTCCGGTATCTCCCATAGACCAAAAGTTATCTTTGGCGCCTATACGTGAGAATTGACTCTCTTTGATGCCTATTTTATTCAACCAAATATCTTCAGCTTCACTATCTTCTTCAAATACAGTGACCCATAGTTTATCTGCTGGCAAACCAATTTCTTTGGTCAATAAATCCCATGCATAGTGAATAGCCTCCGTTTTGAAATAATCTCCAAAACTAAAGTTACCTAACATCTCAAAGAAAGTATGGTGGCGTGCTGTGTAGCCAACATTTTCCAAATCATTGTGTTTTCCACCTGCACGCACACAACGTTGGCTGGAAGTCGCACGCGTATAATCAAGCGTGTCTGCACCTAAAAATACATCTTTGAATTGCACCATACCGGCATTGGTGAATAATAATGTTGGATCAGTGGCAGGAACGAGTGAGCTGGTAGGAACTTGAGTATGTCCCTGACGTTCAAAATATTCCAGAAATGCCTGACGAATTTCTGCACTGCTATGCATGTTTCAACTTCCCGTGTGCTGTTTGATAATTTCTTATGGTTTCTTTCTTGTGAGAAACTCAAAGCTATTTGAAGAGTTGAAAAATTATATCACTAGGAAAGCCTTTGGACTGCATAAAACGTATGCGTTTTGCCTTATCAGAGGCATCTGTGGGAGGATTTTCACCATATTTCTTGGCGTAAGTGGCTTGCGCGAGCTGCATCCAATCAAAATGTTCCGTATTCATGTATTGATTGAATAGATTTTCGTCGACTCCACGCTGTCGACAATCGTGACTAATTCTTAGCGGCCCATAGCCTTTGAGCATACGTGAGCGCACAAAATCTTCCAGATAGCGCAAATCACTCTGCAAATCTCGCTCATGCAGTAACTGCATGGCATCGGCAATCGCCTGTTCCTCAAAACCTTTAGTTTTAAGCTTAGTTTTTAGCTCAAGTTGAGAATGCTCACGGCGTGATAGCAAATCAATGGCTACATAATAGGCATCACGCTCGTGTTTCAGGGTCTTATTCCTCGTCTACTGGTGGCTCTGCATCAACCACTTCTTCTTCCATCACAGGTTCACCTTTAGGTAGGAGTTGAGCACGTAGCAGTTCGTTCAACTCAATAGCAATTTCTGGATGCTCTTTAAGATAAGTTTTCGCATTTTCCTTACCTTGGCCTATACGATCCTCTTTATAGCTATACCAAGCACCAGCTTTTTTCACTAATTCGTTTTTAACACCTAGATCAATCAATTCACCTAAATGAGAAATACCTTGCCCATAAAGAATTTCAAATTCGGCTTGCTTGAATGGAGGAGCAAGTTTATTTTTCACCACTTTCACACGTGTCTCGTTACCGAGAATCTCATCACCTTTCTTGATCGCACCGATTCGACGTATATCTAAACGTACTGAAGAATAGAACTTAAGTGCATTACCTCCAGTAGTTGTTTCAGGATTACCAAACATGACGCCAATCTTCATACGAATTTGGTTAATAAAAATCACCATCGTATTGGAGCGCTTAATATTACCAGTCAACTTACGCAATGCTTGCGACATCAAACGGGCTTGTAGCCCCATATGTGAGTCACCCATATCACCTTCAATCTCTGCACGAGGTGTAAGTGCTGCTACCGAATCAACAATGACCACATCGATAGCGCCTGAACGCACTAGCATATCTGTGATTTCAAGTGCTTGCTCACCTGTGTCTGGCTGCGAAACTAACAAATCATCTACATTTACGCCTAGCTTTTCAGCATACCCAGGATCGAGTGCATGCTCAGCATCGACGAAGGCAGCTGTTCCGCCTAATTTCTGGCATTCTGCTACTACTTGCAGAGTGAGCGTAGTTTTACCTGAAGATTCAGGGCCAAAGATTTCAACCACTCGTCCTTTGGGCAATCCCCCTATACCTAGAGCAACATCTAAAGCCAACGATCCGGTTGAGATAACATCGATATCTCGTGGTCCAGAATCATCCCCCATACGCATAACAGCCCCTTTCCCGAACTGACGCTCAATCTGTCCTAATGCTGCGACTAGCGCTTTTTTCTTGTCTTCTTCCACGTTAAACCTCGAATGTTGTCTTAATTATTTTAGTTATTAAATTGCCTAGTTAAGTGACTCTCTAAATCTTGTATTTCTGGGTAACTCGGCGCATCTAAATTATTAAACCAGTCTAATAGCGTCACCGCTGGCCGTCTAGCTATGATTCATGAGCGGAAATGTATCTACCGTGTAGTATTGTGCACCCTCAGGCTCCATCCTTGATTCAATCAGATGAAATTCATCAATATACCAATCAATGGGGTGCAGGATTGGATCTGTACTCAAGCCCTCGCACTGCCTCAGCAATGTCGTATGAGGGACATATTTTTTTGTTAAATGTCGTATCTCACAGCGCTGTGCTTGCTGACGCACATTCTTGAAAAGTACATTCATCTGTTCTGGCACATGCGTTGGCCCTATCCAAAAGATTTTAGTCTTATCGAAGTAACCAAGACGGTCCAAACGCACACTGAATGGTTGAATCATTAAATCACTCAAACCATGTCTCAAACTTTCCACCGTGCTGTTCGAAATATTACCCAAAAATAACAATGTGATGTGGAAGTTTTCGGGCGGAACCTCTCTTCCCATCTGCGTATAGGCTGATTGTACAGCATACAACTGATCTATCTGCTCTTCATTGGGCCAGAGGCCCAAAAACATGCGTCTACTTTTCATCCCAAGCTTCTATCCCAATCTCTCATCCTAGACTGATCTGGGTCTTTCAAACCGTGATTAGTTGCTTTAATTCCTCTAATGCCAGCTCAACAGCTTGCACACGTATTTGATCACGATCGCCTAAAAATTGTTGCTTATGTGTGCTCACCTTACCTCCTCTTTGTCCCCATGCAAACCAAACACTGCCGATCGGGTTAATGTCACTACCGCCTCCGGGCCCTGCCACCCCTGATATGGCAATACTCCAGTGCGCTGGACAATGTTTGAGCACACCCTCGGCCATTGCGATTACTGTCTGTTGACTGACTGCACCATGTTGATCAATTGTTTCAGCAGGCACGCCTAACATATCGGTTTTAGCTTGATTACTATAAGTAATGTAGGCGCGATCAAACCATTGCGAGGAGCCTGCCATATCCGTACAAATTTTAGACAGATATCCACCTGTGCACGATTCCGCCACCGCTAACTGTTGCTGGCGCTCCAAAAGACGCTGTGAAACATGAGCAATAATCGTGCGCATAATACCCTTCCTGTTTGCTTGCAGTTTAATTTAACATGCATTGTCCGCCAACTTAGTTACACTTACCCACATGAATGAAAAAGTGAGCGAAAAACATACCCCGATGATGCGCCAGTATTTAGCCATCAAAGCGGATCATCCCGATAAGTTATTATTCTATCGCATGGGAGATTTTTATGAATTATTCATGCAGGATGCCGAAAAAGCCTCTCAATTATTAGATTTAACTCTGACCGCGCGTGGCAGTTCAAATGGTCAGCGTATTCCTATGGCAGGTGTACCCGTGCACGCCGCTGAAAATTATCTAGGACGCTTAGTAAAAGCGGGCGAATCTGTCGCTATCTGTGAGCAAACCAGTGATCCTGCTGCGAGCAAAGGTCTAGTCCAGCGTGAAGTTGTTCGCATTATGACGCCAGGAACTATTACTGATGATAATTTACTCGATCATAAACGTGATAATCCTATTTGCTCGATTTATCAGCTAGATGGAAGGATTGGACTGGCTAGTATCGAGTTGAGCTCAGGGGATTTCCTTCTTCAACACATGCATCATGAAAATGAACTATTGTCAGAATTAGAGAGACTGCATCCAGCAGAGATTGTGGTCGACTCACCCCTTTCATTTGCCTCTTTAGGTGATAGTTTACATAGCATTGCCGAATGGCATTTTGAGTATGACAGTGCTTATCGCACACTCACCGATCAATTTAACACTCGCGATTTATCCGGTTTTGGCTGTGAAAATATGCCCTCAGCAATTTGTGCTGCAGGTGCACTGCTGCAGTATGTTAAAGATACTCAGCGCAAGTCCTTGCCTCATCTAAACGGGATTCGAGTTCAACAGCATGAAGACTTTGTGGTCATTGATGCTGTCAGTCGGCGTAATTTGGAAATTGATCAAGCTATAGATGGCAATAAGAAAATGTGTCTAAGTGGCGTAATCGATAATACACAAACCTCTATGGGGGCTCGCTGTTTACGACGCTGGCTAGGACAACCCAGTTTGGACTTCAATGTTGTGCAACAGCGTCATCAAGCCGTCGACACCCTCATACAACAGCAACACTATCATCAGCTCATGGGGTTGCTCAGTCAGATCAGTGATATTGAACGCATTCGTGCACGTATCGCTATCCAAACAGCACGTCCGCGTGATTTATCAGCCCTGCGTGACTCTATAAACGCTTTGCCAGAAATCAGTAATATTTGTGCTAACACGACCGATGAGCACATAAAATTATTAAGTACAAAAATCACACCTCCCCATCGTTTAATTGAACTTTTAAATGACTCAATAAAAACTGAGCCAGCAGTATTTATAAAAGATGGAGGTGTGATTGCAAAAGGTTATGATAGTGAGCTAGATGAATTACGCTCATTACATACCCATGCGGATGATTACTTAATACAGCTTGAACAGCGTGAACAACAGGCGACAGGTTTTAGCACACTAAAAGTAGCCTATAACAGAGTGCATGGTTATTACATTGAAGTCAGTAAGACTCAGGCAGAAAACATGCCAGAGCGTTTTACTCGTCGTCAAACATTAAAGAATGTTGAGCGTTATATCACAGCCGAGCTAAAGGAATTTGAAGACAAAGTACTCAGCGCAAAAGAACGCGCACTGAGTCGAGAAAAACATCTCTATGAACAACTATTGGCACAATTACTTGAGCATCTAAATGCCTTGCAACATATTGCACAAGGTCTTGCCGAATTAGATGTGTTGTGTTGTTTTGCGGATATTGCTGTGCAATATGATTATGTAAAGCCGACACTACAACAGACTGTCGGCTTAATCATCGAACAGGGTCGCCATCCAGTCATAGAGCGAATTCAAAACACACCCTTTGTAGCCAACGACATAACACTCTGTCCTGAGACCCATTTATTGATGATCACAGGTCCAAATATGGGTGGAAAATCTACCTATATGCGACAAACAGCTTTGATTGTAATTTTGGCTTTTGCTGGCTGTTATGTACCGGCTGCCAAAGCTACTCTTGGGCCAATAGATAGAATTTTCACACGAGTAGGTGCCGCAGATGATTTAACTACTGGCCGCTCGACTTTTATGGTTGAAATGACAGAAGCAGCCAATATTCTTAATAACGCAACTTCACAAAGTTTGGTTCTGATGGATGAAATTGGACGCGGCACCAGCACCTTTGATGGTCTATCATTAGCATGGAGTTGTGCTGAACATTTATTAATGGAGAATCAAGCACTGACATTATTTGCAACTCACTATTTTGAACTAACAACGCTAGCAGATGAATTAGAAGGTGCTTTAAATGTTCATATTGATGCAATCGAACATAAAGATGAAATAGTCTTTTTACATACTGTGAAAGACGGTCCCGCCAATCAAAGTTATGGATTACAAGTAGCTCAACTCGCGGGAGTTCCTAGGAGCGTCATTAAAGGCGCCAAGCAGCGTCTTCATTTACTGGAAGCTCAAGTCAGTAGCCATAAAGAAGCTTCTATGCAAGTGCAAATCCCTCTCACCATGCCCACAGAAGAACGGAGTAATGCAGCATTAGAAAAACTTGACGACATCCAACCTGATGATCTCTCCCCCAAACAAGCCTTGGAAGTTATCTATGAACTAAAACGTTTGCGAAATGAATAATTTATTCTACACGTTTTGATTACTAATCCAGACTGACTGATAGGGTTCCAAATGTATCTTTCCATCAATCCCATGTATTTTTTCTCCGGTCAATAAATCTATCCATATCTCTGTACTAATCAAATTAATATCTAATAGAGATAATTGTTGTGGCTGATGAGTAATATTACTAATACTAAAAACACTCTGACTTCTATCCATACTTTGACGCCAAAAACCAAAAATATGATCGCCAAGATGGAGCGTAAATTGAGTCGCATTTGGATGGAAAGCTTTTTGTTTTTTACGCACCTGAATTATTTGTTTTAGTTTTTTGTTGATACGTGCATGATGAGTACTTTGATCTGATAGGCGTTGATCTATATCGTTAATATCCCATTGAGTTCGATTAATAGAACGCTTACGACCTGTCTTAGCATAACGTTCATGATCATTTTCTGTTGCTAGTAAACTATGTATGTAAAAGGCTGGGATACCTTCTAATGCCAGCATGATTGTATGAGCACACAAAAAGCGAACTTCGCCGTATTGGTCTTTACCATTTACCGTACCTTGCAAAGCATCAAACAAGGTTATATTGACTTCATAGGGTCGCTCTGTTCCGTCTTTACCTGTTCGCCAAGAAATCTCACCACCGAAACTTTGCATGGTTTCTGTCAATGTATTGATCTCATCATGGCTAAGCAGTCCTTTAGCAGGACGCAAGCCGATACCATCATGAGAGGCGATGAAATTAAAATAGGCTGTTCCAAGTTGGGCTGGCGGCATGCTCATCATCCATTGTTTCAAATAGCGACAACTTCCAGTTAAGAAAGTGTTTAGCAAAAGTGGGGGCAATGAGAAGTTATAAACGCAATGCGCCTCATTGGCGTTCCCAAAATAGGATAGATTTTCTTGATTGGGAATATTCGTTTCAGTAATGATAATAGCTTCAGGTTGAATCCGCTCTATGATCGTTCTAAACAGACGAACAATCTCATGAGTTTGGTCGAGATTCAAACATGATGTGCCTTCAATTTTCCACAAAAATGCTATCGCATCCAAGCGAAATACTTTCACGCCATTATCGAGATAAAATCGAATAATTTGTATGAATTCAACAAGCACATCTGGATTTTTAAAATTCAGATCCACCTGATCATGACTGAAAGTACACCATACATATTGAATACCGTTTGCAGTTTCAACAGGGTTCAATAGAGAACTCGTTCGAGGTCTGACAACATTTGAAATATCGTCTTCAGGAAAAGCAGTGAAAAAGAAATCCTTACCTTCACCCTTACCAGCAATAAAGTTTTTAAACCAATGACTTTGACTAGAACAATGATTTACAACCAAATCTGCCATCAGCTTGTAGTCATTAGCAATATTATTAATATGCTCCCAATCACCCAAGATAGGATTAACACAACAGTAATCTTGTACGGCAAATCCGTCATCCGAACTGAAAGGGAAAAAAGGTAACAAGTGCACGGTATTGATCACGCCTTGCATATGCTTGTCTAAAAAGTTTTTGAGTGACACTAAAGGCACCAAATCCTTATGCACTATAGTATCGCCATAGCTGATTATCGCAACATCCTCTTGTGACCATAACTCTATTGGAATATCTTGATCATCCGATAGTATCTCTATTTGCGCCGACGCTAAAATCTTACACGTTAAGTCAGCATAATCTTGAACCGTATCTACATCCTGATATATGTATTCTATGTGAGTTCTTATTCGATGTTCGAGTGTGCAGTTGTTATCTTGCATGATCTAAATTGATACTTAATTATGTTGACGAATATTGTGATAAGGATCTGTTGTTGACTGCTATTTAATTCTCAACAGTTATAGTTACGCAGTTTTTTTCTTGTAATAGTTTTGCTAGTACTTTTCTCATACTAGTCTCATTTATTCTATGACTTGAATTCTTTATTATCTGCTTCTACTGCTTGCGTCAGTTGCTCAAATACATCTGGCATAGCACTTACAACTCGATTCCATGAGGGGATAAACGGAGTTTCCATCGGATTCTCCAAGAATCTCTGACCAGCATGCACTAGATTTTCTGCAAACACCTCAACGGCCGCTTCCTCTGTATGAATATCATGATCTAGACCATTAAACTTGCAATCATTATGATAGGTCTCTACAAAATCCAGCGCTATACGTAGATAAGTAGCTTTCAATGTTCTGAAGGTTTCATTGGAAAAAACTGTGCCTTGTGTGGCCATTTTTCTAAACATCGCTTTGGCGATATCTATGGACATTTTTGAAAGTCCTAATTTTTTATCTTCTAGTGATAGCTCTTGATGTTTGTGATCATAATTATCAGCGATTTCTGTCTGGCAAAGACGATTATGCGCATAATTTCGGTGCATTTCAGATAGTACTCCTATTTCCAAACCCCAATCACTAGGAATACGCAAATCAACTAAAACATCGGTGCGGAACGAAAACTCTCCCGCCAGTGGATAGCGAAAACTATCTAAGAACTCCAGATAATCACTCTGCCCCATGGTTTTTTTAAGGGCTCTTATTAAGGGTGTCACAAATAGCCGACTGACACGCCCGTTCATTTTTCCATTAGCAACACGTGAATAATATCCTTTGCAAAACTCATAATTAAATTGAGGGTTAGCAACCGGATATAATAATCTAGCTAACATGTTGCGCTCGTATGTCGTAATATCACAGTCATGCAACGCTACTGAATCTGCTTGCCGTGAGGCTAAAACATAGCCCATACAGTACCAAACATTCCTGCCTTTACCCATCTGATTAGGGGCTAATTCTCGCTCCACTAATTTGTTATGCAATGCTTGCAAACGAGGACCATCATTCCATAGTACTCGGTGATTCTGAGGTAGCACGGAAAAAAACTGTAATGCTTTTTTATATTCTTTATTATCAGCACGGTCTAATCCAATCACGATTTGGTTAAGATATGGCACTTCTTTTAAGATATTAACAATATTAGGTAAGGCCTCTGTATTTAACTCAGAGTATAGAGACGGCAGTATTAAACCAAGCTGTCGTTGTTGACTAAATTTGCATAATTCAGACTCTAAGTCATGAATAGATCGTCGCGTGAGGTTGTGTAATGTCGTCACAATACCACTTTGATGAAAGTCACCCATATTTTTTCCTAGTTATACTAATTCGCAATCATTAATAATATGTGAGCA
>CBFHSW010000034.1:0-14321 GCA_965658595.1 Gammaproteobacteria bacterium
GCAAATAGGAACCCTAGCCAATGCCAATTTTTGCCAAGACCATTCTTAATGTAATACATAGGGCCGCCAACATAGCGTCCTAGATCATCAGTTTCTCGATATTTAACTGCCAGCACTGCTTCGGCGTATTTTGTTGCCATACCGAATAATGCCGTAATCCACATCCAGAAAATGGCGCCGGGACCACCAATAAATATAGCGGCGGCCACACCTGCAATATTACCAGTGCCGACGGTGGCAGACATTGCAGTCATGAGTGCTTGGAATGGAGGAATTTCGCCATCACCTTCGCTTTTACGACCACGTAAAAGTAGTTTGAAGGCATGTATAAGTTGGCGCCATGGCATCAGCTTGAGGCCGAGACTTAGGTAAATGCCCACCCCCAATAACATTACTAAAGTAAAGGGTCCCCAAATAAAACTGCTAAGCGTATTCAGTACAGAATTGAGCGTTTCCATCTATGTCTCCAGCAATACATAAGTGAATGGCTAGAATGCAATAAACCCTCAAGTAAAAGCAACTTTAAATTGTCGCTAAGTGGATTTAAGCGGGTGGGTGTTGTAATAAAAACTCAATCAGCGCTTTTTGTGCATGTAATCGATTCTCGGCTTCATCCCAGACGACACTCTGTGTGCCTTCCAATACTTCGGTCGTCACTTCTTCTTCACGATGTGCTGGTAGACAGTGCATAAATAGCGCCTCTTTGTGTGCTACCTGCATCAATGACTGATTGACTTGGAATTTTTCAAAGGCTTGCTCGCGGAGTTTTTGTTCCTGCTCTTGGCCCATGCTGGCCCATACATCAGTGACAATTAGATCTGAGTTATGTGCGGCTTCATTGGCATCATGCATGACTTCAACACAATCGCCTGCGGCAGCCACTAGTGCTGCATCAGGTGCATATCCTTCCGGACAACCGATACGAAGATTAAAGCCTAATTGACGAGCCGCATTAATATAAGAGTGGCACATATTATTGCCATCCCCAATCCAAGTGACAGTAGCGCCGGCAATATCACCACGTTGTTCAAACCAAGTTTGTAAATCGGCTAACAGTTGGCATGGATGATACATATCGGTGAGACCATTGATGACAGGCACCTGAGATAATGCCGCAAAGCGCTCAAGGGTGTCATGTGCATAGGTGCGGATCATAATAATATCGACCATGCGTGATAATACACGCGCGGTATCTTCCACCGGTTCTCCACGACCTAATTGAGTGTCTTTTGAGGATAAAAATAATGCGTGTCCACCAAACTGTGCCATGCCTGCTTCAAAAGAAACACGTGTGCGAGTCGATGATTTGTCAAAAATCATGCCTAAGGTCTTATTCGCAAAAGGAGCATAGTTAACATTCTCATTGCGCATGGCTTTTAATTCGATGGCGCGCTTAATCACCGAACGTAATTCATCGCTAGTGAGGTCAAGCAAAGTTAAAAAATGGCGAGTCATGGATTTTCTCTATGTCCTAGTTTTAATTTTGTATTTATTGTAGATGTAATAAATAACAGTGTGCGTCGAAAGCTATATTTTTTATGTATATGTATGTTGATAAATCTTATATTAAATTTCGTCTATGCAGGCACACACAGTATCAACGATTGCATCGGCTTGCTCTTGATCAATCACTAATGGTGGTAATAAACGAATGACTGAACCTGCTGTCACATTTAATAGCAGTTTTTTCTTTATTGCGAGATCAACTAATTCTGGGCAAGGTGATGTGAGCTCTAAGCCTATCATTAAGCCTAGTCCACGGATGTCTTTTACTTTCGTATTCTCATGGAGTTTTTGTTTGAACTGAGTAACGAGGTATTCACCTATTTTCTGCACATGCTCAAGCAATGACTGTTGCTCGATAACACTTAATACTTTCAAGGCTACCGCACAGGCTAATGGATTTCCACCAAAGGTACTGCCATGCGAGCCGGGTGCAAATAAGTCGACTGCTTTGTTGGCAACCAGACACGCACCTATGGGCATACCATTGCCTAAGCCCTTAGCTGTGGTGAGTACATCAGGAATAAAATCACTATGCTGAAAGGCGAACCATTCTCCGGTACGACCATTACCTGTTTGCACTTCATCTACCATCAATAATAAATCAAATTCATCACACACTGCCTTGAGCTGAGTGAGGAAATCATGTGCAGGAATATTGATGCCGCCTTCACCTTGAATAGGTTCGACCAATATCGCACTGATGTTTTTATGTTGTGAACATAGAGCTTTAACCGCGGCAATATCATTGTAAGGGGCACGCACAAAACCAGGCAACAATGGATCATAGCCTTTATGAGCAGCAGCGTTGCCAGTAGCGGTAAGCGTTGCCATGGTGCGGCCATGGAAACTATTTTCAAACACGATAGTGGCAGGCGAGTCGATATTTCTTGCGTGACCATGAAGACGCGCTAACTTAATGGCGGCCTCATTGGCCTCGGCGCCGGAGTTAGCAAAGAACACTCTTTGCATGCCAGTGATCTCACACAGACGATCCCCCAAGGCTTCTTGTTGAGGAATGCGGTATAAATTTGAAGTATGCAATAAATTGTTAGCTTGTTGACTAATCGTGTCAGCAATTGCCGGATGGGCATGACCCAAACCACACACTGCAATACCTGATAAGGCATCTAAATATTTTTCATTTTTATCATCCCACAACCATGCGCCATGGCCTTTCACAAAGCTGACGGGTTTTCTTGCATAGGTGGGCATGAGTGAATTCATAATCTGTTTCAGGTGTGTCTTATATTGTTATTTATTCTAAGTTTCCCAGTATGATCTTGTTTTAAGGTTTTTGTTCATAGTAGATATCGTTCAATGTTACAGTCTAGAATGAAAAACGGCAGCGGTATTAGCGCTGCCGTTAACCAATTATGCTCCAAAAATGGGTTTTGTTCTACACATCACCCATCCGCTAAGCGCACTTTCAATGTGCTTAGAATGGCAATGTGTGGGCATGACCGATCATGCACATCAACATTGGAATAGACAGCATGGTATTGGTGCGTGATGCTATAAACGCAACACCCTTAGCTTTAGCTTTCTCAGCGTCAGTCGCTTGCACCATACCTAAAAGTTTCTTTTGGTTAGGCCAGATTAAAACCCATACATTGAATAACATGATAGTACCTAACCATGCACCGATGCCGATCACAGTTACACCATTGGTGAAGAACATGTTAGCGCTGAATCCGCCGACATATTCAAGTGCAGCCGCACCAGTGAGCCAAGTGACTAATGCACCATAACGGAACCATGCTAATGCACGTGGAGCCACATATTTACTAATAGCGGCAGGTCCAGGACCGTCAGTATCGGCGGTTGCTGTTGCTACCGCGGGCACTTGCACGAAATTAAAGTAATAAAGTAAGCCAATCCAAACAACACCTGCAAGGACGTGCAACCATACAGATATAGACCATCCCGCGCTGGCGACTGGTGTGCTATCCCATATAGCAATAACGATGGAAATGATAAAACCGGCAACAATAGTTCCCAGAATAGATTTGAGTGGATTCACAATACACCTCTGTAGTTAATTTTTGACTCGTTACGTAAATAGATACAATACACTATCGAAGTGAGACAATAGAAGGTTTTGCTTTTAAAAACAATACTAAGGCTACGGGATAGCTAGGACATAAAAATCATGTGTGGGATATGCGGGGAATACAATTTCAACCGAGGACGTGAACAAGGGCGTGCCAGTGAAGGCAAAATTAAAGCCATGTTGGGACCACTCGCACGACGCGGGCCAGATGATGAAGGGACTTATTTGTCAGGTCCCATGGGTATGGGGCACAGACGTTTGGCTATTATTGACTTATCGCCGGCCTCTCAACAACCTATGGTCAGCGAGGATCAGTCTTTAGCCATCGTGTTCAATGGCACTATCTACAATTATCCACAGTTGCGACAACAACTACGGGGCTTGGGGGTGAGTTTTAAATCCAGTGGTGATACTGAAGTGATCATGCAGGCTTATCGAGTGTGGGGCGAGGATTGTGTAAAACATTTGATCGGCATGTTTGCCTTTGCTATTTGGGATGCAAATAAGAGACGATTTTTTGTAGCACGAGATCGTCTGGGGATTAAACCTCTTTATTACGCCGAAACTTCCAATAGTTTTTTGTTTGCTTCTAACACTCAGGCGTTATTGGCTACGGGTGAAATCAACACGCAGATAGATAGTCAGGCGTTACAGCATCAATTCACTTTGCACGCAGTAATTCCAGCACCACGCACTATACTAGTGGGTATACGCAAGCTACCACCGGGCCACTTTATGTGGGTAGATGAAAAAGGTGTGGGTGATGCTCAATCGTACTGGCAATTAAGTGCACGTCGGCAGCATCAATATAGTGCAGAAGAATGGGTGTATGAAATCCAGCAGAGTTTACAAACTGCAGTAGATCGACGTTTAGAGATTGCGGATGTGCCTGTGGGTGTATTGCTCTCAGGTGGATTGGACTCGAGTTTACTGGTCGGTTTGCTGGCGCAAAAGTATGGCCAAGTGAAGACATATTCGGTTGGATTTGAAGACCAGCCAGAAGAGCGTGGACATGAATTCGAATACTCTGATGCGGTGGTGGAAAAGTTTGCCACGGATCACCAGCGATTTCATATCCAAAACGATCAAGTATTGAAGCGTCTGCCCGAGGCTATTACACATATGCCTGAACCGATGGTGGCACAAGACGCGGTGGCTTTTTATCTGCTGGCCGAGCAAGTCAGTCAAGATATTAAAGTGGTGCAGTCCGGTCAGGGCGCCGATGAATTATTTGCAGGCTATTTCTGGTATCCCAAAATGCAGGCCGCACAAGGGTCTGCATTAGAGCGTTTTGCACCTTATTACTTCGATCGTGATTTTGCTGAATATGCGCAAACGGTCGAGTCAGATCACGTGCAACAAGATTACACTAGTCAATTTGTTCGACAAGCACTCGAACAATGTGAAGCAGATACACACATCGACTCTGTTTTGCACTTCGATGTGACTACGTTGATTGTCGATGATCCAGTCAAACGTGTGGACAGTATGACCATGGCATGGGGGCTGGAAGCACGTGTACCGTTTTTGGATCACGAGCTAGTGGAACTCGCGATGACTATGCCTCCCGAAATGAAGCTCGCCTCAGGGGGTAAACATGTACTCAAACAAATCAGTCGTGGTCTGGTGCCCGATAGTGTAATTGATCGCCCCAAGGGATATTTTCCCATGCCAGCACTCAAATATGTGCGGGGAGAATTCCTCACTATGGTGACAGATGTCCTGAATTCTTCCGCCTGTCGACAGCGTGGCTTATTTGCCCGTGATTACGTGGAGCGATTATTGGATGCACCAGATCAACACCATACTCGCTTGCAAGGGAGCAAGGTCTGGCACATGGCATTATTAGAATTATGGTTGCAAACCCATGTTGATAGCGTGCCTTCCCCCTCACCTTAGATATGTAAGCGCGCGGATTAAGCGTTAGAATGGCGTAAATTTTTCGTATTAAGCCTAAGGTAAGGACGTGTTATGGACGTATTAGACAGAATTAAAGAACAAGTAGAGAGCAATCCAGTCATCATC
The DNA here is from genome assembly GCA_965658595.1 of Gammaproteobacteria bacterium. Lineage (GTDB taxonomy): Bacteria > Pseudomonadota > Gammaproteobacteria > UBA4575 > UBA4575 > UBA1858. The sequence goes on from CBFHSW010000034.1 coordinate 5,582, forward strand.
TACATGAAAGGTACACCCCAAATGCCACAGTGTGGTTTCTCTATGCGTGCCGCAGAGGCATTAAAGAATTGTGGTCACGAGTTCGCTTATGTGAACATACTTATGGACCCTGAAATTTTTCAGAATTTGCCACGCTATGCAGATTGGCCAACTTTCCCTCAGCTATACATCAAAGGTGAATTAGTCGGTGGTTGTGATATCACCCTAGAAATGGCCGAAAAAGGTGAGCTACAAAGCATGATTAAAGAGGCTGTAGGCGCTTAATTATCGTCTGTGGTTGAGCTAGCGTCGTCCGGTGTTGATTCCACAGTTGGCGCGTTAGCGTTGGAAGTCGGAATAAATGGATTGACCTCCTGATTCCACGTGTTGAGGACGCTGCAAAATACTTCGGCGGTCATAGAGGCATCATATAAGGCCGAGTGTGCATGTTCATTCTCCCACTCTAAGCCTGCCAGCTGAGCAACTCGTGAGAGTACGGTCTGGCCATGCGCCATAGCACCTAAAGTCACCGTGTCGAAGCAACTGAATGGATGAAAGGGATTATTTTTTACCGCGGCTCGACGTGCTGAGGTATGCAAGAAGTTTAGATCGAAGTGTGCGTTGTGACCCACTAAGATCGCACGTTTGCATAGATTTTCCTTACATACACGCCTGACCTCTTTAAATAGACCGCGCAGGGCAATATCCTCAGGTTGTGCAATACGTAATGGATGGAAAGGATCAATACCATTCACTTCCAGCGAAGCTGGTTCCATGTTGGCACCCTCGAATGGTTGCACGTGCACACTGAAAGACTCTTTGCAGTGCAAATGCCCCTGATCGTCTATGCCAAGCATGACGGCTGCGACCTCTAACAATGCATCGGTATCGGCATTGAAGCCGCCGGTTTCAAGATCCACAACTATCGGGCAAAACCCCCGAAATCGGTTTCCCAGAGGAATATAATTGGCTTGTTGATTCATCAAGCTGTGTTGCATAGACATAAAATTAGGTTTCAAAGGTTAAGGAAAAGTCACATCGACCACTGGTTGATACTATATAATAGATTACTCACACTCACACAAAAACAAGAACGTTATTCATCATGTCAGATATACGCAAAGTTGTACTCGCATACTCTGGAGGCTTAGATACCTCCATCATACTGCGTTGGTTAGAAGAACAATACCAATGTGAGGTCGTCACTTTCACAGCCGACCTTGGGCAGGGTGAAGAAGTTGAGCCTGCGCGCGCAAAAGCTCAACAACTTGGTGTGAAAGAAATATTTATTGAAGATTTGCGCGAAGAATTCGTGCGTGATTTTGTTTACCCTATGTTTCGCGCCAATACTATTTACGAAGGTGAGTATTTATTAGGCACTTCTATTGCGCGTCCATTGATTGCCAAACGTTTGATCGAAATTGCGAAAATGACAGGGGCTGACGCCATATCGCATGGTGCTACTGGCAAAGGCAATGATCAGGTACGTTTTGAGTTGGGTGCTTATGCCCTCAATCCAGATATTAAAATCATTGCGCCATGGCGAGAATGGGATCTTAATTCTCGTGAGAGTTTATTGGCCTATGCTGAAAAACATGGCATTCCTGTTGAACAAAAGCGTAAGGGCGGCTCGCCTTATTCTATGGATGCTAATCTGCTCCATATCTCTTACGAGGGTGGTGAGCTGGAAGATCCATGGGTACAACCACAAGCAGATATGTGGCGCTGGACGGTTTCACCACAACAAGCACCTGATCAGGCTGAGACATTAGTTATAGGCTACGAAAACGGTGATCCTGTGAGTCTTAATGGAGAGACTTTGTCACCTGCGACCATGCTGACAAAACTCAATGAAATAGCAGGTCAACATGGTATTGGGCGTTTAGATATTGTCGAAAACCGCTATGTGGGCATGAAATCACGTGGCTGTTACGAAACTCCGGGTGGTACGGTCATGCTACGTGCGCACCGAGCACTAGAATCTATCTGTTTAGATCGAGAATTGACTCATCTAAAAGACGAAATCATGCCGCGCTACGCAAAATTAGTGTACAACGGCTACTGGTGGAGTCCTGAGAGACTAGCAATTCAGTCTCTTATCGATCAGACCCAAAAAAATGTCACTGGAGAGGTGCGTTTAGACCTCTACAAGGGTAACATTACTGTCACGGGACGAAAATCTGAGGCTCACAGTCTATTTAGTGAGGAAATAGCCACATTTGAGGACGATCAAGGGGCTTACGATCAAAAAGATGCGGAAGGTTTTATTAAGCTAAATGCTCTGCGATTACGCATACAAGCAGGCAAAAAGTGAACACCATGGCGTCGATTTGGTGTCAGTCAGACATCCAAACCAAATAGATATAAAAGTTAGCTAACTAACCTAACTAACACACTTAACAAGGGACTTAAGGAGAGTTTGTGAATAAGCAGCCACTTATAAAATTCATCAGCATGTTTGGAGTAATCCTCACTCTAGCGATGACCGGTTGTGCCAGTACAGAATACGTTGAGAACGAGCGCGATCCTTGGCAGGGCTTCAACCGAACTGTATACGGCTTCAACGACACTCTGGATCAAGCTCTATTGAAGCCTACTGCGCGAGGCTATCAAGCCATTGCCCCCGATTTTGTTGAGAGCGGAGTGCGTAACTTCTTCTCCAACATTAACGATGTCAGCGTTGCCGTCAATAATCTCCTACAAGGCAAAGTCGAGAATGCATTTTCAGATGTGGGGCGTGTATTAATCAATACTACCGTCGGTCTGCTGGGATTGTTTGATGTTGCCAGTGACATGGGCTTGCAAAAACATAACGAAGACTTTGGTCAAACTTTAGCTGCTTGGGGAGTGGACTCAGGGCCTTACTTAATGTTGCCATTCTTCGGACCATCAACCTTGCGTGATAGCACGAGTGTACCGGTTGATAATTTCTTGTTGAATCCAATCAATCATATCGATATGGAAAAATCAGATCGCATGTATGTCATGGCGGTCGATGTGGTCAGTGTGCGCGCCGAACTTCTTTCATTAGAGAAGACTGTGGATGAGATTGCTACGGATAAATATAGCTTCATACGCGAAGCTTATTTAGATCGTCGTAATTATCTTGTTCATGATGGTCAGCCACCAGAAGAAGAGTCTCTATATGAAGGGTTAGATGAAGACCAAGACTAATACACAAAAATACTAATCATCATGGGAGCCTGTATACTTTGTGGAAAGTCTGCGGGCTTTTTTTATGCCCTGCATAAAGAGTGTTATGCCAGCTACCAAGGCGCGCAAAAAGATCTGCTCGAATGCTTAAGTAAAGGTCTTCAAAAGGGCGACATCCTCTCTTTAGCCAGCAAAATGCGGGCCCACGTGGAACCGCTGGGTTTTCATTCGGAAGCACGTCAACGGTGCTACATTAAAGCCTTAGAAGCCTATGTCGAACAACAGCCTAGCGCCTTCAAAAATGATCAAACATTACATTATTGGTTAGAGTTGATTACTCATTTACAACTGGATGAAAGTCTATTTGTGGATCCGCATTTGATCTCCCAACAACGCAACTTGCCGGTACTCAGAGCGTTGCAAGCAGGACAGCAACCGGCTTGTAATCAGAATAGTTTGGCTTTCCCCGGTACATTAGATGCTGGCGAAGAGTTGTGGTGGATGTTTGCTCAAGGTGAAATTAAACAAAAACAAGCGCAACAAAAACAATGGTCCGTCGTTACCCAGATAATTGATAATTTGCGTCCAGGAAAATCTAGTTTTGTGACACAGTCGTTAGCATCAGGGGCATTATGGCTAAGCAATAAAAGAATTTATTGTGCGTTTGATAATGATCTTTCTAGTATTGATTATCGTGAAATCTATTCATGCACTCCGGCACAAAATGGGGTCAGCTTACAGATTCAGCAGAGCACTGCGTTGGCTAAAACATATCAATGTGAAGATGGCCGTCTATTATATCAATTCATATTGAATGGTATTAGTGCGAACCAAGATGAGACTGCGGAATAAAGCCCGTGAGAGAGTAATTACCTGTAACTAATAAACATCTGACAGATAAACATGTAGAGGATTAGATCAAGCTCTCAATATACACGTCCCTATGCATATTGGGAACTTCATGCTAAACGCACGATTAGCTAAATAACGATTTTAACCAAGCGAATAAGCCACCATCAGATGCTGATGATGATGTGGATGCAGTTGCCGACTGAGAGGCGGATGCAGGTGCCTTACTAGCACCACCTTGCATGGATTCCCAATGACGGCGCAAGGTTGAACACTCTGGAGCTTGATTTGCACTCATAAGTTTATTCCTTTTCAGTTAGTTTAATCAGGTGAGAATACCTCACCCGATCATCATTCTTTATGAAACTAGTAAGGCGTGCAATAGCAAATGGTTATTTAATCTCAATTTCTGCACTTTCACGCAGACTATTTATATAATCATTAATGGTTGCACGTATCATCTGTTGCTGAACTTGAGTGCGCATTTCTTCAAAACTAGGTTTCTCAATCTCACGCGTATCATCCACACGGATGACATGGAAACCAAAGTTGGTTTGCACGGGCGCGACAGAAATATCACCTTTATTCATGGCCTTAACAGCTTCTGCAAATGGAGGCACCATTTTATCTAGAGAGAACCAACCCAGATCACCGCCGTTCTTTCCAGAGGGGCCAGTTGAATGCTCCATCGCTAAGTTTGCAAAATCACCACCATTGCGCAGTGCATCGATAATAGCGGCCGCTTGATCTTGTGTCTTGAGTAGAATGTGGCGAGCTTTGTATTCATAGCTGGCACTTCCGAATTGTTGGTCGTAACCGGCAATCAATTCTTCGTCAGTGAAATTAATAGAACCGAATTTTTCACGCATGAATAAACGCACTAACAAATCATTTTCTTGGAACTTCAATTGTGCGCGAACATCATCATTATCTAGCGTGCCTGATTCAATCGCCACTTGACGCAATAGCTCCGTGGCAATCAGCTCTTCTAGTATTTGCTCATCGGTGGCTTTGTCAGCATTTCTGGCAGTTTTGAATTGTCCGATCAATGCTTTGCTAATCACAGTGCCATTCACTGTGGCAGCAACTTGATCTTCAGGGACAGAGACTTCTTGGTCGTTACAGGCCGTGAGCCATGTGATCGACATGAAAGCTATAAGCATTATACGAATCATAAGTATCCTTTATTGGTCGAATATTGTGTGCTGTATTGATAACTGTTTTTTAATGGGTAGAAAGTAAAGCTCTAAGGCAGTACTTTTTTGAATGGTTTCACAATCACATGCGCATAGACGCCAGCACTGATGTAAGGGTCAGCATCTGCCCACGACTGAGCCGCTTGCAGTGAATCAAAATCGGCGACTACTAAACTCCCAGTGAAACCTGCTTCGCCAGGATCTTCGCTATCGATAGCGGGATGAGGCCCAGCAATCAATAAACGGCCCTCATCGGCGAGGGCTTTTAAGCGTGCTACGTGTTCTGGGCGTGCGCCCATTCTTTTTTCCAGACTATTCTCTACGTCTTGGCTGATGACGGCATACCACATAATTTCTACTCTTCTGGTTTAATTGTAATGTAACGATTAAGGATGACCATTTGCATTACCAAGAATGCAAAGGTGAGGCCTAGCATACCGAACAGTTTGAAATTCACCCAAGTCTGTTCGCTGAATTGATAGGCAACATATAGATTCAGAGCTGCTACGGTAACAAAAAAAATCACCCATGCCATGTTTAATCTGCCCCAAATGTGCTTTGGCGCCTCTAAAGCGCTACTCATGAGTCGCTCTATCATGGTTTTTTCACCAATATAGGCGCTGCCCAGGAACACCGTTGCAAACAACAAATTAATCACACTTGGCTTCCATTGAATAAAAGCTGGATCACGCAGTAAGAGGGTAGAGCCTCCAAACACCACGAATAATACAAAAGTCACGATTTGGTTTTTATTCATCTTACGTTCTTGCCAGTAATGCAGCACTAGCGATATTCCAGAGGCAATAATGGCAATTAAAGTCGCAAAATAAATGGCATGTGTTGGTTCTGCTGGAATCAACGCAGGCAGGCCTAGAGTGTTGATTTGATCAATTAAACTGATTGGAAGCTCAGCATAAAATTTATAGGCTAGAAAAAATATAATAATAGGTAAAAATTCTTTTAGAAATTTCATCCTTAAACCTTGTTAGTATACGGGCAGATTTACTCTCGGACGCACTCACTGACTCATAGCAGATATTTCTGTATGGGTTTTAAACGATGAGGCGGATCAGTGTTTAAAAATTCACTGATGACATTGTAACGAATTCTTGTGGCAGGGGAGTGGCAATCTTCTCTGCTTGAACAGAGTCACAATTTATAAGCACTGGAATATGAGCCAATATCTGACTATTCATCCTAGTAATCCTCAGGAGCGCTTGATCAAACAAGCGGTGAAAGTAATCCAAGAAGGAGGGTTAGTGGTGTATCCCACGGACTCATGTTACGCATTGGGTTGCCATCTGGGTGATAAAGACGCAATAGAACGCATGCGTCGATTACGCCAAGTTGATGCAAAACATAACTTTACATTAATGTGTCGGGATCTATCTGAATTAGGCACCTATTCACAGGTGGATAACAGTATGTTTCGGCTATTACGTAGTTATACTCCCGGCGCTTTTACCTTTATATTGAAAGCCACTCGCGAAGTGCCGCGTCGGTTACAAACACCCAAACGCAAAACCATAGGCTTACGTATCCCCGAAAATCCTATTACTTTAGCCCTGTTAGAACAGCTGAATCAGCCTTTAATGAGTACCACGCTGATATTACCTGATGATCCGCTGCCGATGACTGAGGCGGATGAAATTCAAGCTCGTTTGGGAAAACAAGTGGATTTAATCATAGATGGAGGGAGTTGTGGGGTAGAGCCCACCACGGTGATAGATATGGTGGATGGGCGCTATGAAATTCTGCGTCAGGGTAAAGGCCAGTTTAAAAACGCATAAAGTGATGTTTTTATTAGCGCCACTCCCGTTCAAGTCGTATAATTGTCAGCAATAATGGACACATCAACCGACATCGCGCTGAATGCGCCCATAGCTACACGCCTTATAAGCCCTAGGTTGCACTCTGCACGGGCATCAACTTTTCTTAAACACTAATGTCAAGCTCAGCCGCTCAAAATCAACGCGTACTTTCAGGCATGCGACCCACAGGTCGATTGCACTTAGGCCACTATCATGGCGTACTCAAAAATTGGATAGAACTCCAACACACTCATGAATGTTACTTCTTTGTGGCGGATTGGCACGCACTTACAACTGAATACGATAACACTGAAATCATCGCTGCCAGCGTGACAGATATGGTGATTGATTGGTTAGCGGCAGGTATCAGTCCGGGCACAGCCTCTTTATTCATACAATCGCGTGTACCAGAACATGCCGAGTTGCATTTGTTGTTATCTATGATGGCGCCTCTAGGGTGGCTGGAACGAGTACCCAGTTATAAAGATCAACAAGAAAAACTCAAAGAAAAAGATTTAGCGACCTATGGATTTCTGGGTTACCCGTTACTTCAGTCGGCCGATATCCTTATGTATAAAGCCGGTCATGTTCCAGTGGGAGAAGACCAAGTCGCTCACGTAGAATTGACGCGTGAAGTGGCGCGGCGTTTTAACCACTTATATGGTAAGGAATCTGGGTTTGAAGAAAAAGCCCAACAAGCCATTGCTAAAATGGGTAAGAAAAATGCCAAGTTGTATAAAAACCTACGTAAAGAATATTTAGAGAAGGGTGATGAAGAATCACTCGAGGTCGCCAAAGCTTTATTGGAATCACAACAGAATATTTCTGTGGGCGATCAAGAACGCCTGTTCGGTTATTTGGAAGGTTCTGGTCGCATTATCTTACCCGAGCCACAAGCACTGCTCACACAAGCATCAAAAATGCCCGGGCTGGATGGGCAAAAAATGTCTAAATCTTATGGTAATACCATTGCATTGCGTGAAGATCCTAAACAGCTAGAGAAAAAGCTACGCACCATGCCGACGGACCCAGCACGTGTGCGTCGTAATGATCCGGGCAACCCTGATAACTGTCCAGTTTGGCAGTTACATCAGGTATATTCTGATAACGATGTGCAAGCTTGGGTTAAAAAAGGCTGTGCTAGCGCAGACATAGGCTGTGTTGAGTGCAAACAACCGGTGATTGAATCTGTCCTTAAAGAACTCAAACCGATTCAAGAGCGTGCGCGTGAATATGAACAAGATCTTGCCACAGTGCAGAGTATTATCAATGATGGATGTGAACAGGCGCGGGACATCGCGCGTGATACGATTGAAGATGTGCGCAAATCAATGGGGCTGGTATACCGCTAATGGCCAACGAAGAATCACACAGCAGTGACTTTATTGCCGACGCCACACAAGGCGAGATGCCATTCGCTATGGTGCAGGGTGAGCCTGTCTCGATACCGCCACAAGATTTATATATTCCCCCTGATGCATTAGAAGTATTTTTGGATGCATTTGAAGGGCCGTTAGATTTATTGCTATATCTAATTAAACGTCAGAACCTCGACATACTGGCACTGCCGATTGCTAAGATTACTCAGCAATACATGGACTATATTGGTGTCATGGAGGAGCTTAAATTGGAGCTGGCTGCAGAGTATCTTGTCATGGCTGCCATGTTGGCAGAAATTAAGTCGCGCATGTTATTGCCACGTCCAGTTGAAGAAGATAACGAACAAGATCCACGCGCTGAATTAATTCGACG
>CBFHSW010000035.1:0-3757 GCA_965658595.1 Gammaproteobacteria bacterium
AGCGACCAAAGGCAGTGATATTGAACAGACCGCATTACAAACTAATCTAGAAGCGGCGGATGAGGTCGCAAGACAACTCCGCTTGCGTGATCTAGGTGGACTGATTGTTATCGACTTTATCGATATGCTGGCTAATAAAAACCAGCGTGAAGTAGAGAATCGCCTGCGAGACGCTGTGAAGCTAGACCGCGCTAGGATACAGATAGGTCGTATTTCACGTTTCGGTTTACTCGAAATGTCACGCCAAAGATTACGCCCCTCTTTAGGTGAATCAAGTCAGATCGTATGCCCACGATGCAACGGTCAAGGCACTATACGCAATAGTGAGTCTTTAGCGCTCGCAATTCTTCGTTTACTAGAAGAAGAAGCCATGAAAGACAAGACTGGTAAAGTGATGGCACGAGTACCTGTTGATGTCGGCACTTTCCTACTCAATGAAAAACGCTTATCGCTGCAAGAAATAGAACAGCGTCATAAAATTGACTTAGTCATTGTTCCACAAAGCCATACAGAGTCACCACATTTTGAAGTTCAGCGGTTCCGCTCAGATGACAAAGAAACTGAAGGTAAATCTAGCTTTGAATTAAGTGAAACACCTGAAGAAGAAGCCCAGATTACTACCAGCACGAACCGCACTGCTCCTAAACCTGCAGTGTCAATGGTCGCCATGGACGCACCTGCCCCAACACCAATTGAAACAACATCGGTATCTACTGAAACAACACAAGATACTAAGCCTAAAAGTGGTTTCATTAAGAGAATAATTACGTGGCTATTTGAAGAACCAAAAGTCGAAGAAGAAAAGCCAAAGCCGGCTCCTCAATCCAGAGGTCAGCGCCATTCGAGTAATAATCGTCGCCCTAGTAGACGTCGCAATAACCAGCGCCGAAATAATAGAAGAAATGACCGTAATGATCAAAATACGCAAGTAGCAAAAACGTCTGATGATTCAAAAAACTCATCTTCAACGACGAATGATCAACAAACAACAGAACAACAAAGTGAAGGTCGAAGTTCAAACAGAAACGGTCAACGTAATAATCGTAATTCACGTAATAGAAATAGAAATAGAAATCGCAACCGTTCAAACAGAAGTAGTGAAAACACTCAACCACAAACCGCGACTTCATCATCTGAGAACACAGCCTCAGATAAAGTTACTGGCAACAACACTGTGAGTAATACTGCCACTCAAGTAACGCCTCAAGCAGCTACTCCATCTGCTCAATCAAATAATGATCACTCAAGCCATCAAAATGGTACTCATAAACCACGTAATGAGGGAACTGGACCTGAGCGCAAGTCGAATACCCGCTCAAACAATGATAATGCTAAGGGTGCAGAGAATGCTGTAAGCAGACCCGTATCCAACAGCAATGCAACAAGTAGCAGTAACTCTCAACGAGGTCATGATAAGTCTCAGACAAAACCTCAAACCAATCAAAGTTCGGAAACTAAAAACACATCCAGCATGCAACAGGTCACCACTAAACCGGAACATATCGCTGCCAACAATAAATCGAGCGATAGTCCTTTAGCAGCACAACAAAAGCCGACACCAAATACTGGTCAACGTGAAGCAAGTGCTAACAAACCTGGAAATTCAATACCAGCTAGTAGTGCACCCACAACACCTTCATCCGCACCGTCGACAACAAGGCCTGCACAAGCAACGCCAAGACCGACCCCTAAACCACAAACAGCACCGCTACAACAAGTAGAAACGAAACCCGTTGTGAGTACTCAAGCGACTTCGGATAGCAATAAATCTGTGAGTGAGAATACGGGGAATAGAAATACAGCTAATAAGTCAGATAGTGGCAATACCCAAAGCTAACTCGATTTAAGAAAGTTTGTTTAGTTTAGATTTGATGCTGCTCACGGATATGATTCAACAATCCCTCAGCAGCATCTCTAGTTAGCTCAATCACCGTCTCAAACACCAGTTCGTCTACATAGTATGGGTCTGGCACCTCTCCTCCACTCAGGGTGGAATGATATTTCATGAGTAATTCAACACTGGCGGTTTTTTTCAGACCATAATCCTGCTGCAATTTAGAAATGTTATTTTTATCCATAGCAAGCACATAATCACTTTGCTCAAGAATATCTAGAGAAATCTTTTCTGCCCTCAATGCTGCTAAATCGTAGCCGTGTTTTGCGCCTATACTGATTGCACGTTTATCGGGGGGCTTTCCAATATGATAGGAATGTGTAGCAAAAGAATTTATATGGAATTTTTCAGATAAACCATGATGTTCAACACATTGCCTGAACACAGCCTCAGCAGTTGGTGATCGACATATATTACCCATGCATATGAACGAGACAACAATCATTTGTTCTTAATAATTAATTATTGCTTAATACTGGCAGTCTTTAGTGACCAAAGAATGGCCTTACCACACCATAGAGCCAAATAGAAAGTAAACACTCTTTTCCAAATATCAGTACTTTCAAAACTGAGATTGGCCATGACAATGGCTCTACTCTCCTCTAAAGGTAGATCGCCTACACCGACCTCATACAATGGTATCAAAACAAATGCGGCTAACAATGCCAACAATAAATAATTTATTGCACGCGCTAAAATCCAGTGCATAGTAAAGTCCTTTTTATCAACTATTGCTGTGGTAAATTGTTGTGAGAACACGTCCCATGAAAAACTGATTAATGGGCTTTACGCGCTTTTGAATTGTAACCGCTCTCCAAAATTCTCATCAGATAATACTTTCCCATTCTCATAAACCTTGTGCCCATTAACAATAGTAGTGGCAATCTGCGTTCTGAATTCAAACCCATCAAACGGCGACCAGCCACATTTATATCGCACTGTTTCTGGTGTATCTGTTGTGGTTTTATTCATATCTACTATTGCGACATCTGCAGCATAGCCTTCTCGCAGATAGCCACGATTCAATATACCAAAACGTTTAACGACATTATGACTGGTGACATTAACTAATTGCTCTAAAGTGAGCTTATTATCATGAACTAATTCAAATAAGCTCGGCAATGCGTATTGAACTAATGGCAATCCAGCAGCAGACTTGAAATAGGTTCCTGTTTTTTCATCTAAAGTATGGGGTGCATGATCAGTAGCAACTATATCAATGACACTATCTTGAACAGCTTTAACTAATGCGTCACGGTCACTTTTACGTTTGATGGCTGGATTACATTTGATGAATGCACCTCTTTGTGCATAATCCTCTTCACTGAAGAATAAATGATGAGCACAAGCCTCCACCGTAATTTGCTTAGAATCGATATCACCACTTTTGAAAAACTCTAATTCTTTCTCCGTCGTGAGATGCAGCACATGCAATTGTGTACCATATTTTCTAGCTAGCCCTACAGCTTTTGTTGAGGACAAATAACAGGCTTCCTCAGAGCGTATATCCAGATGGTACTGAATTGGGATATCTTCTCCGTATTTTTGCTTGTATATCTCCTCGTTAGCTTTGATAGTTGGAGTATCTTCGCAATGTGTGACCACCACTGTCTGTGCATGACGAAAAATATCTTCCAATACATCGTCTCTATCAACCAACATATTGCCTGTTGATGCACCCATAAAGATTTTAATACCGCAGGTGACACCTAATTCTAGTCGTTTTAGTTCTTCTGGGTTGTCATTGGTCGCTCCAAGATAAAATGCATAGTTACCTGCACATTTATCAGATGCGAATTGGAATTTTTGTTCTAGAGCCTCAAGACTGACTGTCGGTGGTTTCACATTCGGCATATCAAAAAA
>CBFHSW010000036.1:0-5898 GCA_965658595.1 Gammaproteobacteria bacterium
CAGCAGTGATCAGGCTGTGTTGTGGAAATCCTAAGACGTTTCATTTAGATCAAGCATTTTTCAATATGCGTTCTTTTTGACGTTGCCAATCGCGATCTTTTTCAGAGGTACGTTTATCATGTTGCTGCTTACCTTTAGCAATACCTACTTCCACTTTGGCGCGGCCTTTTTTCCAATACATCTTAGTGGCGACCAATGTGTAGCCTTTTCGCTCTACGGCACCGATTAATTTATCAATTTCATGGCGATGCATTAATAATTTTCGTATTCGCGATGGGTCAGTGTATAAATGTGTTGCTGCCGTCGATAAGGGCGTGATGTGGGCACCCGACATCCAAGCCTCACCCTGTTTTATGAAAATATAACTCTCTGTGATTTGGATGCTTTTTTCGCGTAAGCTTTTAACTTCCCAGCCTTCTAGTGCCAGACCAGCTTCAATGGTGTCCTCAATAAAATAGTCATGACGTGCTTTTTTATTTAAGGCGATAGTGCTATCACTGCTGGTGTTTTTATTCTTTTTCATGGCCTTAGTATAAACCTCAGCAAGGCTGAGTGCGATTGCGACTTGAGTGTAGTCATAAAATTCATCAAAATGAGCCTTCATCTCCTAATTGAACATCAATATGCCAATACCAAACACTTCCATTCATGGAGAATGGTCTACTAGGTTAGCTTTTATCCTTGCTGCTACCGGCTCTGCAGTCGGCCTTGGTAATATATGGAAATTTCCATACATGGCAGGTGAAAATGGTGGTGGTGCATTTGTCATCATTTATCTGGGTTTTATCATATTATTTGGCTTGCCCGTCATGATGGCTGAGGTGCTGATGGGGCGACGTGGACGTCAAAGCCCTATTAACAGCCTCAAATCACTCTGCCAGTCAGAGCAGGCTAGTGCAATCTGGAGCCTCATTGGATGGAGTGGTGTATTGGCGGGAATGTTAATACTCTCTTATTATAGTGTCATTGCAGGCTGGTCATTATTTTACGTATTTGAGAGTGGAGCAGGGCACCTAAATAACATTGATCAAGAAGGTGCTGGAAATCTGTTCAAACAATTGATTTCTGATCCTATTCAATTGGTTATTTGGCATAGTAGTTTTATGCTTATGACTATGATGGTGGTAGCACGTGGCGTTAATCACGGTATTGAAGTCGCAGTCAGATACTTAATGCCGGCACTATTTTTGTTGCTTTTGACATTGATTGCTTACTCGCTTGCTAATGGTGGAATTGCCCAAGCCGTGAAATTTATGTTCACACCTGATTTTAGCAAAATTAATCAAGACGTTATTCTGAGCGCTATGGGACAAGCTTTTTTCTCACTCAGTCTGGGTATGGGTGCAATCATGATTTACGGATCTTATCTTAAGCAATCTGCTTCTATAGGTAAAACAACTCTTGCGGTCGCCATTGCGGATAGCAGTGTAGCGATTCTTGCAGGTCTAGCGATTTTTCCTATTGTATTCTCTAATCAATTAGAAACAGCGCAGGGTGCTGGTTTAATCTTTAACACCTTGCCACTAGCGTTTGGGCAAATGCCAGGTGGATTATTATTTGGTACATTATTTTTTTTATTATTAGTGTTTGCAGCATGGACATCTTCTATTTCCCTCATTGAACCAGCAGTGGCATGGATGGTGGAAAATAAAAATTTCACTAGAGGTCGAGCTAGTATTTACTGTGGTGTGATTACTTGGCTAGTTGGCTTAGGCACAGTATTGTCTTTTAACTACGGTCAAAGCTGGCAGATATTTGGTAAGACCTTCTTTGATTGTTTAGATTATTTGACATCAAACATTATGTTGCCATTGGGTGGTTTAATGATTGCATTATTTGTGGGCTGGGTGATGAGAGAGAGTTCTGTGAGAGAAGAGCTTGCGATGCAAAATCAAACTATTTATTTGATATGGCGTTTCTTGCTTAAATACATTACACCACTTGGATTGATATTGGTGTTTCTTAGCGTGATTGAGGTGATTTAGGATGCCTAGTATTAGTCGTAGCGCATTAGTCCCTTATAGTGCTGAACAAATGTATCAAGTGGTAAATAATACACAGGATTATCCCAGCTTCGTGCCATGGTGTAATCAAAGTGAATCAAAAATTCTTGGTCTTAATGAAAAACAAGCGACATTGCATTTTGCACGTGGTGCTATCAAAACTTCATTCACTACTCGTAATATCTTGACTGAGAGTGAGGTCATTGCAATGACCTTGATTGATGGCCCCTTTAAGCAGTTACAAGGTGAGTGGCGTTTTACTGAGATAGAAGAATTGGGTTCTCGTGTAGAGCTATCACTTGAGTTTGAATTATCTAATCCAATGCTTAAGTTAGCTTTGGAAAGTTTTTTCAATCAAATATGTGATCGTCTGGTGAGTTCTTTTGTTGAGCGAGCAGAACAGATTTATAAGTAGAATACTTATGAAGATAGAATTAGTTTATATACAGCCACAACAAGAGTTTATTCAGGAGATAGAGATTGAGGCTGGTAGCTCAGTAGCCCAGGTCATACAACAAAGTGATTTGTTTGGGCAGTACCCACATCTATGTTTAGATACCATAGATATTGGGATTTTTAGTGCGCCGGTAGGTTTGCATACCATTGTCAATGAGGGTGATCGCATAGAGATTTACCGTGATCTTTTAATGGACCCTATGCAAGCAAGACGCCTGCGTGCTCGAGTTTGATTAATGGGTGTATGGCTGAGCTAAAATTCTTTTGAGTTAAAATGTATATTATTGGCTACTAGTAAGACTAGATTCATTATCTGATTCTGGCATATTCCCTTTACGTATCTCAGTTACCGTGTCGCCATCAAAAAATATAGTTAAATGGTAACTTTCAGTTTCACCATAATCAGGAATTAGATGAAATGCATAATCCCATCTGTCGGGATGAAATGCATCAGTGATTAATGGAGTGCCCATCAGAAACTTGACTTGATTCTTAGTCATGCCAACTTTCAATTGATCAACTTTCTCCATCTCAATCGCATTGCCCTGTTGGACATCAATTCTATGGATAGTGAGTAACTTGCTTGAGCAATTGCTCAACATGAGAGTGATACATGTGACTAATAATATAGCTGAGAATTTAATCATGATGACTATTATAAAGAGTTCTTAAATTTTGCTTGATATTTACCATTATGAGATGGATTGATTAGATGAAAATGTATCTAACATCTCTTGTGCATGTGAGTATGTATTTTGTGTGAGCTTAACACCCCCAATCATACGCGCAAGCTCTGAAACACGCTGTTCGGCATCAAGATACTCTATTGCCGATGATGTGTCTTTATTTTCTGAGTATTTGTTGACGCGATAATGATGATGAGCGCTGGCGGCCACCTGTGCTAAGTGGGTGATACACATGACTTGCTTATGCTCACCAATATCTCGCAATGCTCTTCCGACCACCTCGGCCACAGCTCCGCCCACGCCAGAATCTACTTCATCAAATATCAACACGGGGACTTCAAGGTGTTCTACGGCGATCATTTGTATGGCTAGACTAATACGAGATAATTCACCTCCAGAGGCTACTTGAGTCAGAGGCAACATCTTTTGTCCGGGATTGGTTTGTATATTGATGATGACTTTATCTGTGCCATGGCTATTAGCTTGTTGGTCCGCAGTCACTGCAATTTCTAATTGTGCTTTCTGCATGCCAAGTTGTGCTAAGGCTAGAGTGATTTCTTGGCTTAATTTGTGGCCCGCTTCAGTTCTTTTTTGGCTGATTTTATTGGCCAAATGCGTATATTTTTGCTCACTTTTTTGACACTGAACAGTGAGCGTCTCTAGATCATAATCAGGTTGAGTTAAGGTCTCTAATTCCTGACTAAGTTCTTGATGTAGTTGCGGGATCTGCTCAGGTGATATTTTATGCTTACGTGATATCTGATCGATTAAGCTCATACGTTCTTGTGTTTCTGCTAGCATCTGTGGCTCTACACTTATCTTCTCAGCATAGTGCGCAAGTTCGCTGGCGGCTTCATCAATCAATGTAATGGATTCTTGTAACGATTGTTGAGTGTCAGTGAGTGATGAGTCATTTGTTATGCATTGTTCAATTTGTCCAATGACTGCGCTTAGTTGTGTGTAAACATCTTGGCTTTCATCATTTTTCAGTTGATGACTGGCACCTGAACTGATGTGTTTTAATTCTTCTGCATTTGACAAACGTACCAACAGTTTTTCTAAGTCAGAAAATTCATTTTCAGACATTGAGAGCTGGTCTAGTTCTTCTACTTGATAACGCAATAAATCTATTCTGGAGGCAATATCGCCAGCATTTTCAGATAAACTCTGCAGACGAACTTTTTGTTCTTGCCAATCTTGAAAGCATGTCGTCAGTGTTGCGAGATCTTTCACATTACCTGCAAATTGATCTAGCAGTTGACGTTGCGTAGCGGTCTGCATGAGTGACTGATGAGCATGCTGACCATAGATATTAATGATGCGTTCTCCTAGGCTTCTGAGTATTTTCAGTGGCACTGGCACGCCATTGATATAAGCACGTGATTTACCATCGACCCGCATTACGCGACGCAAGATACATTCGGAGTCAGAGTCAAAGTCATTATCTTGCATCCAAGTCAAAATGTTGGATTTTTCCGCCAACTCAACAACTAAAATAATCTCAGCAGATTCTTCTCCAGCACGAATCAAAGAGCTATCAGCGCGGTCTCCTAACACTAATCCCATAGCATCTATAATGATCGATTTGCCTGCTCCTGTCTCACCTGTGAGAGTGCTTAAGCCGGCAAAAAATTGCAGCTCTAAGTGTTGGATGATGGCAAAATTCTTTATGTGTAGCGACTTGAGCATGCTGTTATGGCTGTTGACTCCAGTTCAACTTCTCACGAAGTACATTGAAGAATGAATAGCTATTAGGCTGTATTAGTATGAGTGGATTATGAGACTTTTCGATTACAATGCTATCACCTGGAATGAGATCACTGACCATCTGTCCGTCTACTGCTACAACTCCTCGATGCTGATTGGTGTCTGAGTAGATAATTTCCAAGCGGCAATCGTTATTGACCACAATCGGTCGGTTGCTCAGAGTATGTGGGCAAATAGGCACCAAAATTGTATTATTCGCTGTCGGATGTACGATCGGTCCTCCAGCGGATAAAGCATAGGCAGTTGAACCTGTAGGTGTAGAAATCACTAAACCATCTGCGCGTAAAGCATTTAAGAATTCATCATCGATTCTTGTTTCAAGATCAATAATTCTAATGCTGGTGAGAGCGTGCGTCACAATGTCATTGATGGCATAACGTTGAGCAATAATTTCATGATTGCGTGTAACAGTGGCTTGTAATGTTGGGCGCTTTTCTTCAAAACATTCGCCATCCAACATGCTGGTCAGGTCAACATGCAAATTATCGGGTGAAATATCTGTCAAGAATCCGAGTCTTCCTCGGTTAATACCTATGATTGGAATGTCATGGGAGAGCATGGATTGAGCGGCCGCTAGTAAAGTCCCATCACCACCCACCACCACTGCCAAATCAATCTCAGTATGCATATCATCAGTATCCATGCATAAGTCTGCTGGTTGAGTGAGATATTGCTGAGTATGCTTATCAGCTATCACGCGCACTTGTCTATGCGCGAGTAATTCGTACAAGCTACGCACAGTGCCGATGACCTGTTCATCATTCTGTTTTGCGATGATACCTATAGATTTAAATTGAGTTTTCACACGTGGCTCTATTCATGTTCTCTAGTGTTCACCTTAAACGGTGACTAGTTTAGGGTTGTCTCATTAGTTACAGATGAAAGTATTAATCTATAACTAGAGTCTTTCATGACTATATAGGCGATATTGATACTTTTCATTATGTAAATATAACTCAAACATTCTCCATAATCATTTAACAGTC
>CBFHSW010000037.1:0-11039 GCA_965658595.1 Gammaproteobacteria bacterium
GCAGGCAACACTAATATAGTGGCGTTAGAATCACGTTGCTGAGCACACAGTGCCGCTAACGCAATCGCAGGAGCAGTATTTCTTCCTACTGGCTCCAATATAATATTAGAGGATTGCAATCCCTCTAAACGCATTTGTTCAGCCGCCATGAAGCGATGTTCTTCATTACACACAACAATCGGTGCCTGAATATCCCTCGCTAATCCACAAGTTCGTGCCAGGGTATCCTGAAACAAACTACGATTCTCTCGCAATGGTATGAATTGTTTAGGATAAAGTTTTCTTGAGATCGGCCATAAACGAGTGCCAGATCCTCCAGATAAAATCACTGGGATGATAGTGTTAAATTTAGACATGATTTTTTATTAATAATATAAGCATTGAATAATAGCGCATCATTCAACAAATTTTACCCGTACAAACACAAATATTAAGCCCATGAACAAAATAATGAGTATGGCGCCATGTGACCACATCATAAAGGGAGTTTGCCCCTTCATTGGCACTATCTGCGCGCTGACCACCTGAGTGGCGAATAGTTCTGAACTTTGAATCAGCTTACCGTGATCATTTATTATCGCTGATATCCCACTATTAGCCGCACGAACCATGAAGCGCCCTGTTTCCAGCGCTCTCACTCGAGATATCTGCAAGTGTTGATAGGGCGCTAGAGAGCGCCCAAACCATGCATCATTGGTAACATTTATAAGCCACTGTGCTTGGGGTAAAGCTGGCAAAATATCTCTTGCAAATACCGCTTCATAACAAATTGACACACCAACTGGTCTGTCATTCAAAGTCATTACCGAAGGACCTGCCCCTGAAGATAAATTCGAGGCAGGAATAGTGACATAGCGTTTAAATAGAAAAAACAAATCCCGCAATGGCAAGTACTCACCAAATGGAACTAAGTGTTGCTTACTATAGATTTGAGTTGGCACACTCAGCTTCACAATAGAGTTATAGATTGCGTCATTAGTGAGTGAACGAGTAAATGTTCCAGCCACAATTTGTGCCTTTGTCTGAGCTAACTGCTCAATATAAGTAGCCAAATATTTTTGATACGCAATATCATAAAATGTTGGAATCGCTGTCTCTGGCCATACAATCACATCATGGTCCAGATAAGACTCACTGAGTTCGATGTGACGATGCACAATGTCTTGTTGAAGATCACGTTTCCACTTTAATTCCTCAGCAATATTAGCTTGTACAGCGGCTACTTTGATCGGCTGTTGCGCAGCCTTCTGCGTCCATTGAATATCCAAAAAGGCGACACAAATCATTATCACGGCGATTGGGGAAATAAGATTCTTAACACATAATTTATACCGGCCTGAAATCAACAGAGCATTAATGATCGATAAAAAAGCAATGACAGCAGAAGCACCATAAGTTCCTAGTACTGGTATCACACCTCGTAAAGGTGAATCGACTAAAACATGTCCAAACGTTAACCACGGAAAGCCTGTGAGGATCCAACTACGTATCCACTCGATCAGCACCCAGAGACTGACAAAGCCTATGATCTGTACGCTGGCTGTGTAGGAGAGTAATTTTGCATATTGCTGGAATACGATAGCAGGAAATATACTTAAAACTAATACACCCAGTAATACCATACTCATGGCTGCTACCAAAGGCGCTTGGCCATATACATATAAACTATTAAACAACCAAGTTATACCAAAACCAAACAATCCTAAACCATAAATAAACCCGATCTTAAAACCATTTGCATGTGGATGTGAGATATATAACGTTATACATAAGGCCAGTGATGCAATACTCATCCACCACAGATTAAATGGGGAAAATGCCAATACAGCAAGTCCACCAGAAAAGAAAATTTGCAGATTACGAATCATCTAAGTCTCAATATCCATTACCAATAATATAATACCAACTGGAAATGTCCGATTGCAGCCAACTCATCATTCAACACTATAAAATTCATGTTGATGCTGTGGCAATGCTATATTTCAGAATGGTTTAATCTTGTATGACTTTAAGAAGATTAAGTCGTCTGCTATCAGCATTTATAACTTGAAACTCAAACCCACTCACTCTAATTTTTTCATTAGGCTTTGGAACTCGTCCAAAATGATGCGTAATTAAGCCACCAATAGTGTCAAAATCTGTTTGCGCCAAACTCACATCAAAACACTCATTAAAGTCTTCTACTGGCGTTAAACCCTTGACCAGTGCATAACCCTCTTCTTTTGAATAAGTAATATAATCATCTTCTTCTTGATCATGCTCATCTGATATGTCGCCAACAATCTGCTCGAGTACATCCTCAATAGTGACTAAACCAGAAACACCACCATACTCATCAACAATAATGGCCATGTGATTTCGACTGTTACGAAATTCATTCAATAGTATATTTAATCGCTTACTTTCAGGGACTATGAATGCGGGACGTAATAGGTCTTTGATATTAAATTCATCAGTATTTTTATTTGACATATATCGAAGTAAATCTTTTGCCAATAAAACACCTGAGACTTCATCACGACTATCACCGACAACAGGAAACCGAGAGTGGGCAGACCCGACAATGATTGGAAGCATATCTTGCAAGCTATCCTCTTCCTCAACAACCACCATCTGTGAGCGTGGAATCATGATGTCACGCACCTGCAGCTCAGAGACTTGCAACACACCTTCTATCATTGCCATCGCACTAGCATCAAATAGATTTTTGTTATGCGCTTGACGCAAAACATCAACCAGTTGTGTTCGATCATTTGGCTGCGTATCAAATATATTCCGCAGTGAGGATAACCAATTTTTTTTAGTGGAGCTTTGTGCCGATTGGCCCATAAGTTTTTAGTTGCAGTTTAAGAGGTTTTTTCTATGTAAGGGTTGTTAATACTCAGAGTCTGTAATATCTGTATCTCGAGCTGTTCCATAATACGTGCATCAGCACTTTCGATGTGATCATAACCTAGTAAGTGCAGAATACCATGCACAACCATATGCGCCCAGTGACTACTGATACATTTGTGCTGTTCAAGCGCCTCATTTTTGACCACAGATGCACAAATAATAACATCGCCTAGCAGTGGATCATCAACAATATCAGGCATTTCCGCCACAAATGACAATACATTAGTGGTTTTATTTTGTTGCCGATAGCGCTGATTCAAGGCCTGCATTTCTTCAGCATCAACTATTCTTATCACCACTTCACGGTGACCTTGTTGACCATCTTGATGATGATCGAGTAATGGTATCGCCGCTATCCACTCACTAAATTCTTGTTCAGAAGGAACACCCTGTTGATCGCAGGCGTATTGTAAATCTAATTTAATACTCATTAAGCCTTCATACTATTTAATAATAGTTTTGAATATATTAAAATCAATCATTATTTTCATTACTATGCTGATCATAAGCATCAATAATATGTTGCACAAGAGGGTGACGAACCACATCTTTTGAATTGAAATAATTAAATTTAATCGTATCTAAATTATCGAGGATGCTCATAACATGACGCAAACCCGAAGCGTTACGATTAGGCAAATCTACCTGTGTAACATCACCTGTCACCACCGCCTTTGAACCAAAACCAATGCGCGTCAAAAACATTTTCATTTGATCTTTAGTAGTATTTTGCGCCTCATCCATAATTACGAAAGAATCATTTAAAGTTCGACCTCTCATATAAGCGAGTGGCGCTACCTCTATGACAGTTTTTTCTATCAATTTATTAACGCGCTCAAAACCCATCATTTCATATAGTGCGTCATACATAGGACGCAAATATGGATCTATTTTTTGACTAAGATCACCCGGAAGAAATCCCAATCGCTCCCCAGCCTCTACCGCTGGCCGCACCAGCACTAAACGCTGAACTGATTCAGAATCAAGTGCTGCAACCGCACATGCCACTGCTAGATATGTTTTACCTGTCCCCGCAGGCCCTATACCAAAAGTTAAATCATGATTCATAATATCGTGTATGTAAGAGGCTTGATTTGGACCTCTTGGTTTAATTAACCCACGACGGGTATGAATAGCAATATCTTGGAGAAATTGTTGGTCCGCTTTGAGAGTATTTTCTGTCATTTGATCAACACTAGAATCTTGAAGTTGAAGATGGATGGTTTCTTTGGAAAGCTGTTCTGAAAGTGTTTGCGCGTACAAGGATTGCAATATCTTCACCACAGCCTCACAACGGACGCCACCACCTTCAATAGTAAACTTATTACTTCGGCGATGTATCTGCACCCCCATACGCGTTTCGATTTGATGCAAATGCCCATCAAAAGGTCCGCATAGATTAGCTAGACGCGAATTATCATTAGGCTCAAGTGCAATGTTGAGTTTTAAAATTTGTGCGCTCAATCAGACATCCACATATTTAATGTATAAGTTTTCCCTTGAGAGAATTGGGTAGAGCCTGAGTGATTTCCACATCCACCAATTGACCTATTAAGTCGCTGGAGGCTTCCACATTCACCACTCGGTTGTTCTCAGTTCGTCCGGCAATCTCTGCATCACTTTTCTTAGACAATCCTGACACTAAGATAGTCTGCACAGTTCCCAACATCGATTCTGATATAGATTTTTCCATTGCTGTGATTCGAGACTGCAATCGTTTCAAGCGAGCTTTCTTAACATCCATAGGAGTGTCGTCTTGTAATGAAGCAGCTGGCGTGCCTGGACGTGCACTAAATATAAAGCTGAATGAATGATCAAAGCCTACATCTTCAATGAGTTTCATCGTATGTTCAAATTCTTGATCTGTCTCGCCTGGAAAGCCAACAATAAAATCGGATGACATACTGATATCAGGTCTTAGTTCTCTAAGTTTTCGAACCTTCGACTTGTACTCTAATGCGGTATAGCCACGTTTCATCGCAGCCAGAATCCGATCAGAACCAGATTGAACAGGTAAGTGTAAGTGATTCACTAACTGCGGCAGTTCAGCATAAGCTTGTATCAATGAGTCACTAAACTCTAGAGGATGTGATGTGGTATAGCGAATTCTTTCTATACCATCAATCTTCGCCACATAATGAAGCAACAAGGTGAAATTACATATTTCTCCGTCATCCATTTCGCCGTAGTAACCGTTCACATTCTGGCCCAATAAGTTGACTTCTTTTACACCCTTATCCGCCAACTGAATAATCTCAACCAACACGTCGTTTAATGGTCGACTAATTTCTTCACCACGAGTATATGGGACAACACAATAAGAACAGTATTTACTACAGCCCTCCATAATTGAGACAAATGCAGTAGGACCATCCACTTTAGGTGGCGGTAAGCTGTCAAATTTTTCAATACGAGGAAAAGAAATATCTACCACCGCTTTTCCCTTGTCGCGCACCTCATCTATCATTGTTGGCAATCTATGTAACGTTTGAGGTCCAAAAACCACGTCAACTTGTGGAGCACGTTTTTTCAGTGCCTCACCTTCTTGACTGGCAACACAGCCACCCACACCAATCACTAAATTTGGATTTTTCTTCTTCAAATCACGCCATTGACCGAGCTGTGAGAAGACTTTTTCTTGTGCTTTTTCACGAATAGAGCAAGTATTGAGAAGTAAAATGTCGGCTTCTTCAGGATTTTGAGTGACTTGCATGCCTTTTGAGTGCTCAAGTACGTCCAGCATTTTGTCTGAGTCGTACTCATTCATCTGGCAGCCTTGAGTTTTAATATATACTTTTTTTGTCATAGTTATATTGTATATGGGTTTGAATGTGAAAGGGATACCTCATTAGGTCACTATCTGGGCAGATCATGCATCGAAAGCCATTTAATATAGTGCTAACATGCCAACTATTACCTTCTACATACTCACTGGATATAGACTAGATATAGAATCGATAGGCAAAGGCTACGCTAAGGGTCATAGTTCAAAAGAGTCATACCTTAAAGATCACAACATTGGGCAACACCTGAGCCAAAACCTTGCTGAGACATCTAATCAACACTTATGAATCTTTTTTCATTTTTCTTTCGCTCCTATCCGTCAAGAACTATATTAGTCTTTATCGGTATAACGATCGCCAGTATTATTACTGCAGTTACCTTATTAGCGTTACCCGCGCTACTATTCAGCCTGCTAGGTAGGAATAGCACCAAAACACAATTCGTAAATGATTTTCTGCTGAGTATCAATATTGAGCCCACCCCTGAAAATCTAATTATCTTTCTTCTCACCGGTATTACCTTACAGAATTTCCTTCTTGCAGGATCAAACATATATGCTGGATTCACAAAAGCTAAGATTGTTAAAGATCTTAGACTACAGTTTCTTAGAGCAACAACAGCCTCTGAGTGGCGTTTTTTCCTGAAACAAAAAAATGGTGTATTCACTACTGCCCTCACTAGCGAGATTGACAAAGCGGGAAATGGTTACGGCAATATGGTGCTCCTTATGGCCACTTTTGCACAAATCATAGCCTATCTGTCTGTTGCCTTTTTTATTGCCTGGCAAATCGCCGTGCTGGCTATTATTACTAGCCTTATTCTGACTGCACTATTCAGTCGTCTAATCAAAGCCAGTAAAGAATTTGGGAAGAAAGAATCAGGACTGACCCGGCAGATTACGGCACAATTAACCGACTCCTATCGCAGCATCAAGCCGCTCAAAGCCATGGCTAGAGAAAAATATTCATATGAAGTAATTACTGACTTTACACGCGCCATTAAAAAAATTACGCGTAAAAATACTATCACCTCAGAGTTTCTAGACGCCATTCAAGAAATCGTATTGATGGCTACCGTAATATTAACAATTTACTTTTCTTTCCAATACTTGGATCTCCCGTTTGAGTACTCAATCATATTAGTAATTTTGTATTTGCGCTCTATGAAACTATTTGGCAAATCACAAAAACAACTTCAGAACTATGCAGGCAATCAAGGAGCATTTGAGCTCACCGAGAAGTTTTTAGATGAGGCTATTGCACATAAAGAATTTCGCCCCGGTAAAATTGATCACAAACTGAATGGCAACATAATATTTCGAAATGTCAGTTTCAGTCATGGCGAAAAAGAAGTGCTCAAAAATACCAATGCCACATTTTATTTTCAAAAATTGAATAGTGTTATTGGCCCATCTGGACAGGGTAAAACCACAACTGCAGATTTAATATGCGGCCTATTTGAACCAGATAAAGGTAGGATCATTATCGACGATATAGAGTTAGATAAGATTAGCATTAAACAATGGCGATCACAGATAGGTTATGTCACCCAAGAGAACACCTTACTCGACACTAGCATACGTGAGAACATTACATTAGGTGATCCAGACTTCACAGATGACGATGTTCTGCACGCGCTAGAGCGTGCGCAATGTTTAGATTTTGTATCCGAATTATCTTCAGGAATAGATTCTCTGGTTGGAGAAAATGGAGGTCAACTGTCAGGGGGGCAATGTCAACGTATATTGATTGCACGCGCCTTAGTGCATTCACCCAATCTGTTGATTCTAGATGAAGCCACCAGTGCATTAGATATGGAAACTGAGAAATCACTCAGCAAGATATTTAAAGAAATTAGTCGAGAAACAACAGTCATCTCAATCTCACATCGACCTGCAATGATGGAAGTATCTGACAATATACTTTTGATCAATGATAAAAAACTACAAACTTATAATTCAAACAATTTAAGTGATTAGTATAAATTTGCCCTAGCAAATTCCCAATAGCTACTTAAAAGGGTTAACTTACTAGAATCGCCAATGCAGGACCGACTGAAAATTGTCTACTTGTGACGGGACTTATATTCGTTCACCCTCATTCCTAATAAGCCCATGGCTATACCTGCACACCTTGCTAAACCAATGGAAATATAAGTAATACTGTATTTTGGATGCTTAATTATTAATTTTTTCCCGATGTTTATGAATCCATATAAGATCTCAAAAATACACCTCATATATTGTTTGTGACGTGTGGCATCAAGTCTTTTACTGATATGTACAAACGTAACACCATGACGAGCATGACGTTTTATCAGCCATAACAAACTTAAGCGATCCTTATCAATTTGCTCATGTAACAGTGCTTCACAGTTCCAAACAATCTTATAACCATAATTTACAACCTGTCTGAAAAACAGGCTATCTGTGCCACCACATAGGTGTAAATTTTCATCAAAGCGCAAGCCATGCTGTTTACAAATAGCGAGATCAAAAATAACATTATTAGTGTAAGCTGAAGATAGAACATCACCTGTTTTGCGTTTTGATCTTTTTTTATTATGGATATCCTTAGGAAAATATGCTGGATAGGGTGCAGTAAATATTGACTCAACTGGCCCTGTCACAACCTGCACCTGAGGCCAAACTTGCAGATAATAATCTACCAATCTCACTAACCATTTATCATGCACAATCTCATCATCATCAATGAAAATACAAGCATCTATATTTCGCTCTAACCCCCACTCTATCGCTGCATTTCTTGCAAAAGGAATGCCCGCTTTTGGTTCAGATATATAGTTCAATGAATATTTGAAATTAGACAGCTGGTCTATGATTGCACTAGCGCTCTCACTGATATGATTATCGATCACACACACATGAATATCACATTTATCATAATATTCAGCATCATTGATACTAGCTAACACCTGCTCTAGTAGTTGGCCACGCTGGCAGGTGCAAATAGCAATAACAACACTTAATTTTTCAGTGCGCATAAAATATATTTGTTTATTGTGAATTATTTTAAAGAAGATAATATATAATATAAATTAAATTCTCTAACATTCGTGCTATCTAAACATATAAAGCATCTTCTTAGCAAAGCTAGATGAGAATCATTAAAAACACTGGGTTATATTGAGTTTACTTATCTATGCCAGCAAAAATGATTGATAGATTAGCTTTTATTATTTCTAAATGTTAGATCATTACTTTTAAAAACCTATGAAAATACTCGTTACAGGTGGAGCTGGTTATATAGGCTCACAGATGAATATCAAACTTAGAGAAGCCGGTCATGATATTTGCGTGCTAGATAACTTATCCAATAGTGATAGATGCGCGGTAAAAAACTTTGACTTTTACCATTGTGATATCACTAACCTTCAGTACCTAGATAGTATCTTTGCTGAAGAAGAATTTGATGCAGTATTGCATTTTGCAGGTCTAATTGATGTTGCAGAATCAATTCATAAGCCAGCTCTCTATTATAAAAACAACGTCACTGGCACATTGAATATACTCGACTGCATGGTCAAATATAATGTAAGTCATTTTTTATTCTCATCTACCGCAGCAGTTTATGGCACACCTGAAACAATACCAATAAAAGAAACTCATCCGACACAACCAATCAATCCGTATGGTGATAGTAAGCTGATAATTGAAAATGCCCTGATGGACTATCAACAAGCTCATGGAATAAGTTATACCTGTCTACGTTATTTCAACGCCGCAGGAGCTGATATTGTCAATCATTTAGGTGAGTGTCACGAGCCTGAAACTCATTTAATACCACTTGTGTTGCAGGTAGCATCAGGCAGACGAGATAGCATAGCTATTTTTGGCAATGACTATGACACCACTGATGGAACTTGTATTCGTGATTATATCCACGTCAGTGATTTATGTGATGCTCACTTACTCGCCATGGATCATATGATTAATAGCAAATCTTGTGGGCACTTCAATCTGGGTAATGGCCAAGGTTTCAGTGTTCAAGAGGTCATCGAGGCTGCCAAAGAAGTGAGTGGTAAAGAAATTACTATTGAGCATGCTGCACGCAGAACTGGCGACCCAGCCATATTAGTTGCTGATGCTAGTAAAGCAAAAAAAATATTGAATTGGCAGCCATGTCGCTATCAATTGCACGATATCGTTAGTGACGCGTGGGAATGGGAACAGGTGTTAGCTAAACGATGAAGATAACAAAAAAAGCGATCCATACAAATGATCGCTTTTTGACATCTCTGGCATTAACGCCAAAGTAAAGCGGTTTAAAAAGGGATATCATCATCCAAGTCGTCACTCATAGGAGCTGCAGCCGGTTTAGCAGGTGCAGACTGACCAAAACCTTGGTCATTCGATGGTGCATCAATACCGCCGCCAGCAGAGCCACCCCGTCCACCTAACATTTGCATGTCATTGGCAATGATTTCTGTGGTGTAACGATCTGCACCACTTTGGTCCTGCCATTTGCGTGTTTGTAGTCGTCCTTCAATATAGATTTGGGAGCCTTTGCGGAGGTATTCACCTGCAATTTCTGCTAAGCGTCGAAAAAATACCACTCGATGCCATTCCGTTCGTTCTTGTTTCTCACCAGATGTTTTATCTGTCCAACTGTCTGTAGTTGCGATACTGACATTGCATACCGCTTGTTGACTAGCTGTATATTTAACTTCTGGATCTTGTCCAATATTACCGACAATTATTACTTTATTTACACCTCGTGATGCCATAAGTCGCCTCTTGTGTTGTGTCTTTTGTTCTTGTTTATTGAGTTCTTGTTTATTCTGTTGTTAGCGTTTTTCTATTAAATACCTAATCTTAATGCTTACTTAAAGTCATTGATGTATTCCGTTACTAAACCGTAAACAGTTATTTATGTGATTCAATTGTGATCACACATACTGCTCACAGAGTCTTTAGTTCCGATAGTCCAGTTGTAGCTGATCAAATTGTTGCTGTTGAAATACCTTTTTATTGGTTTTTACATATGCAATCTGATCTTCACTAATGACGGTCACATCGGTAACGCCTTTCAAATCATAACAACGGCTCACAAAAGACTCACGCTGCTGACGATCGATATCTTTCAAATCAATAGTAAGTGTTTCATAGCCTACTGGATTTCGCATGGATAATGCTACTAGAAACCATAGCAAAAACATAATAAATGCGAATAGAAATACGCCATTATGACCATAATTCTGCACAATCGCGCCTGCCATCACTCCTCCAAAGAACGCACCTAGAAACTGACTACTAGAGAAAACCCCCATAGACAGGCCTTTGCTTACAGGGTTGCTGTACTTAGAGACTAAAGATGGCATGCTTGCTTCAAGCAAATTGA
>CBFHSW010000038.1:0-31788 GCA_965658595.1 Gammaproteobacteria bacterium
ATTTTCTCATCGCGTAGTTGTTTGCTAACGCCTTCAAATTCAAAGCGCAGATCGTCTGGAAGATCTTCTTTGGCATCGCGTTCTGGCATGGTCAAGAAGTCTTCCATGTCTGCATCAAACTGTTGCTCATCTTGAGTGACGCTATTATTGATATAGTCTTTATTACTGGCGCGATACCAGACATAGAAAATAATCACTACAATTAAGGCTACAACGATTAGAGCGATACGTAGTTCTAATGCGCTGACTAACATAATAAACCCTAACTGACTCCTGCCAATTCGGCCGCCGCATCAATATCTACAGAAACTAATCGAGATACGCCGGGCTCATTCATAGTCACGCCCAACATATGATTCGCATAACTCATAGAGCTCTTGTTATGGGTGATAAATATGAACTGCACATGCTGGCTCATATCTTTAATCAAATCACAGAAGCGTCCAACATTAGCATCATCTAACGGTGCATCAACCTCATCTAAAAGACAGAACGGAGCTGGATTTAATTCGAATATTGCTAATACTAAAGCAGCTGCAGTGAGCGCTTTTTCACCGCCTGAAAGTAATTGAATAGAAGATACACGCTTACCAGGTGGCCGTGCCATAATTACCACACCTGCAGTCAAAAGATCGTCACCTGACATTTCCAGATATGCCTTACCCCCCGGGAACAAGCGAGGGTACATACGTTGAATATGAGTATTAACTTGATCAAAGGTTTCTTTAAATCGTTCTTTTGTTTCACGATCTATTTTACGTATTGCTGATTCCAGGGTGTCTAACGCTTTAGTCAGATCTTCGTCTTGCGCATCTAAATATTCTTTACGCTCACTTTGCTCTTTAAATTCATCAATAGCCGCCAAGTTGATCGACCCTAAGCGCTTAATCTTCTCCTCTATACTATCAACTTTTTGCTGCCATTCAGATTCTTGTGCCTGTTCTGGCATTTCATTCTTGAGCTGCTCTAGTGACCATTCATATTGCTCAAGCTGTTCTTGTAAAGTTTGCATGCGTACCGTTAGCTCTTGCCATTTCATTCTTTGTTGGCTAAGAATTTCACGTTCATCATTAATTTTATTATCAGTGGCTAGACGTTGTTCATCTTTAGTTCGTATGTCAGCTTCTATAGCTTCCACTTGTTTGCGTGAGGCGAGTAGCTGTGACTCCACTTCCAGGCGACGTTCCAATGTCTGGGCCAAAGTACTAGATAACTCATCTATGGGAGCAGCACTCTCACTCACCAGTGTGACTAAATCACTACAACGTTGCTCAAGCTCACTTTGCTGCATACTTAATCGACTCACGATTGATTGTGAAGTCGCTGCACGTGTTCTATTCGCTTCGATCTCTAACTGCAGGGCATGGCGACGCTCTTGCAAGTGATTGGCTTGTTGCTTTTGGTTATCAAACTCCACGACCACTTGTTCTTTACGTGTCATTAATTCTTGTTTACGTGCCTGTAACGAGCTCAAGTTACTTTGAGCAGCGTCACGATGCGTCTCAGCTTGCTGACGTTGTTGCTGATAATCAAGTAACTGCTTTTGCGCCTCATCAATAAAATGTCGCAATTGAGTATCACGCTGTTGCCAATGCTCAATACTCTCCTTGCTCCTAATTAATTCTGCTTGTTTTTCAGCCGCTTGTTGGAAAGCTTGATTATGTTTTTGTTGTATCTCTTCACGCTGCTTCTCTTGTTGCGAGAGTTTCTCTACAGATTGTTTATGTTGATTATTCAAATCTTCATATTGCTCATTGATATGATTGAGAGCTTTTTGTAGATCAGCAATTTCTGCTTTACGAGAGAGCACACCTTCACTAGCACTGACTGCATTTGAATATCTCACCCAATGCTCACCAAACCACATCCCCTGTGGCGTAACGACAGACTGACCCGCTTGCAGATTCTTACGCATGTTTAGCGCTTGCTCTAGCGTCTCAGCAATCAAGATATTCTGGAGTTCATGAGTAATGGCTAGATCAGTTGTGACTTTACTTGCTAGTGTGCCCTGTAATGGTTGTGTTGAACTCGTATCTTGTCGTTGATAAAACGTCACAGACCCTTTTTGCAGACCATGAAAATGGTGTGCTGCTTGATCAAGGTCATTGATACATAGAGCATCTAGAAAACCTTCCAGCACTGTCTCTGCTGCACGCTCCCACCCAGACTCAACGCTAATAAACTCGGCCAGACGATTTAGCTGCGCATATTCATGCTCACCCAGCCACTCTTTTAGTTCCTGCCCCTCACCTTTAAGTGCTGCATCTTGTAGCGCTTGCAAACGAGTCAGTTGGCTTTGTGATTTCTGTTGTTGGGCTTTACTATCATCGATTTGCTTTACAAACGCATCTATCGATTGACGTGACTTGATGATTTCCTGTTGAATACTTTCGAGTGAGAATTTAGATTCTTGTACCTGTTTCTCACGCTCGCTGACCTGCATTTCCAAACCATGTAAGTCGATGTCATGCTCATTTTCTATTAAATCAGCATGTTCAGACTGAGTGCGCACCTGTCGATCTTGTAAACGTGCTATTTCTTGATCAATAAATTGTATTTTTTGTGAATGTACTTCTACTTGATGGCTGGGCTCATTAGTCTCTTCAATTAACTGATCCCATGCCTGACGCCATAGCTTTTCAGCTTGCTCAGCACTGATGACAGCCTCACCCACCACATTATATTGCTCATTCAAGTTATTCAGCTCAGTCATCATTTGTTCTATCTGTTGATCAAATGATTGCTGAGCTAGCTGCTCTTTAGACAACTCATTTTGCAATGAAACCAGATTCTGTTGAGCTTGTTGCTGCTCACCCTGATAACGTTGTTTGGTCTCATTAGCATGTTGTATTGATTGCTCTAAACGTGAAATATCAGCGCCAATTTGATAATAATCACCCTGGACTTTATTCATCGCCTCATTAGCCACAGCATGACTTTGGCGTGATTGTTCTATTTCTGCTTCCAAAGCACGCAATTGTGCAATGGTCTGTTCCAGTTGAGTCTCTTTGCTTTCCACCAGCTGATGCTGAGATTTCACATTCTCATCCATAAGCTTTAAACGAAGCACTACCAGTTCCGCTTGAGCACGTCTTTCTTCTGCTTTTAATACTTTATAACGCTCAGCTGCTGAGGCTTGGCGTTTAAGTTTAGTAATCTGCTTATCGACTTCTTCAATCAGATCATGCAGACGATCAAGATTCTCTCGCGTATGGCGAATTCGGTTCTCTGTCTCACGACGACGCTCTTTATACTTAGATATGCCGGCCGCCTCCTCTAGATGAGCCCGCATTTCCTCAGGCTTAGCATCAATAAGGCGCGATATAGTGCCCTGCTCAATAATTGCATAGCTTCTGGGGCCTAGACCGGTGCCCAGGAAAATATCAGACACGTCACGACGACGACATGGACTACCATTGAGATAATATTTAGATTGCCCATCTCTGGACACTTGGCGGCGCACAGCAATCTCACTATAAGATGCATATTGTCCACCCGCTTTACCTTCACTGTTATCAAATACCAGTTCTATACTGGCTTGGCCCACCGGCTTACGATTACTAGAGCCTTTGAATATCACATCTTCAAGCGTATCACCGCGTATGTTTTTTGAGCTAGCGCCCATAACCCAGCGTATGGCATCTACAATATTAGATTTACCGCAGCCATTGGGGCCTACAATACCAACCATTTCACTAGGAAAAGTCAATGTGGTTGGATCGACAAAGGATTTAAACCCTGCCATTTTCATTTTACGAAGACGCATAGTGTTTTATACCGTAAAATTCCGGTTAGGTTTATTTAATTGTTGAGATAATAATGTCAAAAGATTCTACTAATGTCCTGGATACATTTGAAAGTCCTGAAACTAATCGTGATTATACCATTCGAATCACCATGCCTGAATTCACATGTTTGTGTCCTCTCACAGGACAACCAGATTATGCCAAGTTTCAGCTAGAGTATATTCCAGATCTATTATGTGTAGAACTGAAGTCATTGAAATTATACATGGGCTCGTTCAGGGATACAGCCGCTTTTCATGAAGCTTTTACGAATAAAATTCTAAATGATTTAGTTGAGCTGACTCAGCCGCGATTTATGCGCTTAAATGCTGATTGGAACGTGCGTGGCGGTATATTCACTACGGTAGTTGCCGAACATAGGAAAGCAGGATGGGAGGCTCCAACACGCGTTGATTTACCCTAAATCAGACACTTTACAGTCTGTTGAGTGTTTTATGACCACCTGAAACACTCTCAGTCCTGTAGTCATTGAGCACTCATGTGACTTTTTCATTAAAAATACTATCCAGATGTCTGCGAACAGATACGTAAAACCATTGGAAATATTGAGTTCAACAGCTCGCTCAGATTCACAATCTAAATTACCCGTATCACTCACTACTACTGACGACAGCATTTAAACCAAATCAGACTAAACGATACGCTTATAGACACCAGACACACCCTGCTTGGATAAAACACATTGCCAAAGTTGCAAATCACGCGCGCGAAATGCACCTGCGCAACTCAATAAGTAGTATTTCCACATACGATAAAAACGTTCATCAAAATTGTCATTTAAGTATGAAATAGAACTTGACCAGTGTTGATCAAAGTTTTCAAACCATGCCAATAAGGTAGTGTCGTAATAAGCTCCAAAATTATGCAAATCCTCCAGTACAAAAACTTTTTCAAATTGTGGTGCAAGATAGGCTAATGAAGGCAACATGCCATTAGGAAAAATATATTTATGTATCCACGGATCGGGGATAGAAGATGCCCTATGATTTCCTATGCTATGTAATAGGAACAGCCCTTCATCTTTTAAACAATGTGCTGCAATTTTAAAATACTGCGAGTAATTTTTTAGTCCTACATGCTCCAACATTCCTATTGATACTATATGATCAAATTGTTGATCTAACTGACGATAATCCTGTACACGAACATCGACGGGAAAATCTTTATAACGCTGATTAGCGTAATTAGCTTGTTCAACAGAGATCGTAATGCCCGTAACTTTAGCGCCATAATATTCCGCCGCATAACCTGCAAAACTTCCCCAGCCACATCCGATATCTAATACATGCTGTCCAGGCTGGAGGTTTAACTTACGTCAAATTAAATCAAGTTTATCAACTTGCGCAGTATTCAAATCCTTAGCGTGTTTCCAATAACCACAGGTATAAGTCAAACGCTCATCAAGCATGCACTGAAAAAAATCGTCCCCAAGGTTATAGTGTTGTTCACTGACATGATGAGCCCGCGTAAGCTTTTGCATATTAATCAGCTTAGCCAATAATACTAAGGATAAGTTTTTTTATCAGTAAATTTACTCTTCAAACCACCAAGCAATACTTTGCAAATAAATTGATCAAGTTGCTTCACATCCCACCAAACGTCCATATAGGCCTCATCCAAACCCAACACGCCCTGAGCCATGACACGCTTAAACAGACCGTCATTATGAACCTGCATATCCCATGGACGATCACCGTTTAGATGAATATCTGCACTGGATAGTAGATCACATATATTTCGATGGAAATCTTTCACAACTGGACTAGCGCGACGAAACCACAACTATTAATTAATAATATATATTATTAATAAAATTAATCAATACATTGTTAATGAAATACATTGAGTTGAGAAACCTCATGATTACCTCAGGTAAAGCATAGGAGCCTAAAACTACTGACAATCAATGACATGCTTTCAAATAAACCAATATCTAATCAGGGAATTGATTAGATAAGTTAAACATATAATCTCAATAACTAAAAAACAGGAGTGATATTTAACTTTGCTGACTTATAAAGCACTGCAGACGTTGCATACCCTCACGCAAGCGATCCTCACTGCTGGTATAAGCCAATCGTATATATTGTTCAGCGCGATGCTCACCAAAATCACAGCCCGGTGTCACCGCCACACCAGTATCATCCAGTAATTGCTGACAAAACTGAAAACTATCACTACTCACATTTGCCACATTCACATATACATAGAATGCCCCTTGCGGTAGACAAGGAATAGTTACTGGCATTTGATCTAGAGCCTCACATATTAAATCTCGACGCGTTTGAAAAATGCCTCTGCGCTGCTCAACAATCTCAAAAGTTTCATCTTGATAGGCGGCCATAGCAGCAAACTGTGCAGGTGTAGAACTCGCCAGATAGGTGTTTTGCGCAATAGCATCCAAACTACTGATATAAGCTTTGGGTGTAACACACCAGCCAATACGCCATCCTGTCATCCCAAAATATTTAGAGAAGCTGTTAATGACAAAGATATTGTCACGCAAGCCCGCTACGGAACTAGGCATACACTCGTAGTTCAGTCCCTGATATATTTCGTCAATGATCAGAACGCTATTTTTACTTGCCAAATAATCAGCAATGGCCAGTAGTTCTTGCTTATCAGATATCGTCCCTGTGGGATTGGACGGACTCGCAATAAGTACGGCTGCTACATCTTCATGCCAATGAGCTTTCACCGCATCCAATCCCAACTGGAAATCACTCTGCTCGTCGACTGGCACCGCTTCAATTTGAGCATTAAAGAGTTGTGCCACATTGCGATTGCAAGGATAGGTAGGATCACCAATCATGAGTGTTTTACGCTCCTGAAGAACATAGGAAAATACAAGTTGAATTGCGCCGGAGGCACCTGGTGTAACAAATATTTGTTGTGAATCCACCTGGCAATCAAAACGCTTTAAGTAATCTTGACTAATAGCCTCACGCAGCTCTGGCAAGCCCTGCGCTGAAGTATAAAAAGTTTTTTGTTTTTGCAATGCGTGAATACCCGCATTCATAATCGGTTGTGGCGCGGGGAAATCAGGCTCACCTATCTCCATATGAATGATGTCACGCCCTTGCGCTTCCATCTGCTTACAGCGAGCCAATATATCCATGACATGAAATGGCTTGATGGAGGATGGTTTTAGCACTTACTTTCTCTTGTAGTGACTCATCATACGCTCACGTTTACGTATTTGTCGTGGTGTGAGTACATTACGTTTATCTGCATAAGGATTCTCAGGCGAACGCAATAAAAAGCGTATCGGTGTACCAACTAAACGTAATTTCTCTCTAAAGAAATTTTCTAAGTAACGCACATATGACTTAGGCAATTGACTAGTTTGAGTCCCATATAAAACAAACGTTGGCGGATGGGATCCACCTTGATGCACATAACGCAACTTAATACGGCGCCCTCGAACCATAGGCGGTGGATTATTTTCTATCGCATAACTGAGTAATTGGTTCGCCTCTGAGGTACTCAAGTCGACTGCTGCTGATCGGTTGGCTGACACAACGGATTGCATGAGTTTTTTCAGGCCCACACCTTTATGAGCTGAAATCTTAATTTTTTCGACATATTCTAAATATTGATAACGAGTATCTAGCGCGTATTTGAGTGCATGATGATCATCATGACTAGCCGCATCGGTTTTATTTAACGCTAAAACTAAAGCTCGCCCCTCGCGTAATACGATCTCCAGTAAAGTACTGTCTTGATCAGCAATACCCTCAGTCACATCCACCATGAAAATAATCACATGCGCTGATGAAATAGCATCTAGGGTTTGGACAATACTGAATTTCTCAATACTTTCACGCACACGACTTTTTCGCCTAACCCCTGCGGTATCGATTAAGGTGAAATTATGTTGATTATATTCAAAAGGAATGCGTACGCTATCGCGTGTAGTGCCAGGAACAGATGAGGTTACACATCGGTCTTCTTTTAACAGCGCATTAATCAAGGTAGATTTACCAGCATTGGGACGTCCAATCACAGCAATGCGTGTAATTTTCTCATCTTCCTCATCATCGTCCAACTCTGATTCCATATCAGACTCTGACGCTGGCAAATCTGCTAATAATGTCTCTACCATAGACTCAACACCTCGTCCCTGTTGAGCCGCTATAGTAAATAACTGAGGTGCACCTATTTGATAAAACTCACCTGCAATAATGTTTTCATCCAAACCATCAATCTTATTCACGACCAGAGAAAATGTGATATTACGCTTGCGCAACATCTCAATAATCCTAAAATCCTCTGGCATTAAGCCATCTTTAGCATCCACCAGAAACAATACGATGTCAGCTTCTTCTATGGCATAGTCTGTTTGTGACAGCATACCCAGATCAACTTCATTCTTATCATTAACAATGCCGCCAGTGTCAATCACCACACAGCTTTTTGAATAGCGATGACTGAAACCATATTTTCTATCTCGAGTTAAACCAGGATAGTTTGCAACGAGCGCATCTCTGGATTGAGTAAGAAAATTAAATAGTGTTGATTTACCAACATTTGGCCGACCGATTAAGGCGATTACAGGACCCATATATGAAACCAATTTTGAGGATATTCTAAGGTGGTTTTAACGTTCCACATTAAAAAATCATTGAACAGATATAGCTGACAGACGGCCGCTTTTCTGAATAATATGAACTTGTGATGGTGTTGATGTACCTGCTGCATACAATCGTTCACTGCTAATTTCTTCACGCCCAACTATACTGCCATCTCGTTTAGATAACACATGTATATAGCCATCAAAATCTCCCACCAAAACATGTTCACCGAGTAACATAGGCGCAGATAACTGACGATATTTGAGCTGGTCTTGTTTCCATATGGTGACGCCATTTGCACTGTCTAACGCCCATACCAAGTCATCCTTATCAGTCACATAAACGAATGCTTGGTCACTAGTCAAACCCTGTACCGAAGCGATATCACGCACCCATATAGGTTGACCATTAGTTCGATTAATCGCCATCACTCGACCGTGATAGCTAGCCGCATAAACAACGCTTTCAGTGACAACGATTTGCCCATCCACATCAACCATTCTGTCTAATTCACTTCGTCCAGAAGGGATCGACACACGCGCCTCCCAGATCACATTACCTGAGGCAAGGTTTATAGCCACGACTTTTCCGTTATCCATGCCTGCATAAACAATCCCATCCATAACCACGGGAACACTTGCACCAAACAATGTTAGAGCTGGAGTCGTTTCAGTTACCGTCCAACGCTTCTCACCAGAATCTGCATACAGTGCTAGAATTTGATTATTATTAGTGCGTACCACTATGTCGCTCTGGGTATGAGCTATCGACATCACCTCGAGACCGAGTGACACTGACCACCGCTCACCACCATCAACCATATCATAGGCTTTCAACATACCATCTTGCGTACCCACAACAGCAATATCTCGATTACCGCCCACACCGCCTGATAGCTGATGCTGGATTTTATACTTCCACACTGGTTTCCCATCTTGTGTGCCTATAGAGGCTATCTCACCACTCTCACTGCCTACTATTAGGTTTTGGTTATGCGCATGAGGGCGAATAAGAATTTTTTCATTACTACCACGCGCAGATGAATCATCCCATATTTTCAATACCTCAACGCTGGAGTCTACGTCCTGCAGTTGCTCTGGTTCACGCAAAGTTAACTCAACTTTTTTCTCATCATCACCAACGAATGGCAAATAACTGCATGCCGTAGTACTCATAAGCAGGCCTAGTATGATGAATGCTTGAAGTGAGTTGATGATGCTCATAGTTTATGGTGTCTCATGGAGTCAAATTTTATACGCAATATTAATGTATTTAATTTAAGCCAATTAATTTATACGTTAGATTGCTGTGTAGCCATAGCATTATCCCGCTTCATTTGCAGGTAACTAATCTCTGACTCTTCAGCGGTTGCAATCGCCGAATCATAGGCAGCACGTGCTTCTTCAAATTCTCCGCGGCTGACATGCCAATCTCCACGCAATTCTTCTTTAAGAGAGGCATAAGCCAATGGGTAGTCATGATTGAGTAACGCTTGTGCTTGATCGAGTTGATTTTGAACTATATGAATACGAATCAAACGCAGCTTAGCAATGGACTGGATTGTATCCTGTTTTGCATTATCAATTACCCATTGAAGATTCTCTATGGTCTTATCATACTCAACATTTTCCGCATGCACTTTAGCCAGCATTAACCCTGCCAGAGCGGCGTAAGGAGTTGCTGAAAAATCTTGTTTCAACTGCTTGGCCTGTAACATAACAGCGTCAATATCCTGCGCTACTATAGATTGTTGCATGACGTCATATCTATCAGATGCCATCATATATTGCTGTTCTTGATAAGCTCCCCAGCCTTTCCAGCCGACCAGCGAACCCACTCCGAGAACCACACCAATCACAGCAGCAGAACCATTCTGTTTCCACCATTCCTTGAGTGCGTCTATTTGTTGTTCTTCTGTTTCATTCTCTGCCATGTTTATCTCCTAGCACACAGGATAAATTTTCACTTTCATTATACTTTTAAGAGAGTAGATAATTGATCTAATCCACAGGTAATTTGGGGCACATCTTGTTGTAAATTCTTCACTGTGATGTGCTCATTTTTAAGCTCATCGTCACCAATAATTATGGCTAATCTAGCATTCGCACGATCAGCTCTTTTCATTTGGGACTTGATACTACCACCTCCACAATTCATCTGAATAGCAAAATCAGGGAATTCCTGCCGAATTTGCTCACAAACATGAAATGCGTAGCGTGTTACTTGGTCGCCTAAGGCAATAACATAGGCATCCAGAACCGGAGTTTGTGTATTGAGATTATCTTCTACCAGACTGTAAAGACGCTCTATACCTATGGCAAAACCAGCCGCAGGAGTATCTCTACCGCCCATTTGACCGACTAGACTATCATAGCGCCCGCCCGCACAAATAGTTCCTTGAGCGCCGAGCTGATGAGTCACCCACTCAAACACAGTACGATTATAGTAATCCAGACCTCTAACCAAGGTTGGATTAATCTTGGCATCAACACCACACTGCTCCAACATTAAACATAGTTTTTCAAAGTGTTCTTTGGCCTCAGTATCGAGATAATCAAATAATAAAGGCGCATCTTTGACTAATGCTTGTACCTGTGGGTTTTTACTATCTAAAATTCTCAGTGGATTAGTATGCAATCTGCGCTCGGCATCTTCATCTAAGCTCTCAGAATGACCAGATAGATAAGCGATCAAATCAGCTCTATGTCTAGCTCTAGCCTTACTATCACCCAAAGTATTTATTTGTAGTTCTAGGTTGGCACTATCTAATCCCACGGCTTTCCACATACTCTGTGTTAACAAGATAAGTTCTATATCTATATCTGGACCAGCCATACCAAAAGTTTCCACACCTAATTGATGGAACTGCCGATAACGCCCTTTTTGAGGTCGTTCACGCCTAAAGAATGGCCCTAAATACCAAAAACGTTGCTGTTGATTATGTAACCACCCATGTTGAACCCCAGCTCTCAAGGTGCTGGCTGTGCCCTCTGGTCTGAGCGCCAGCCAATCTCCACCTCGATCCTCAAACGCATACATTTCTTTTTCGACGATATCTGTGACTTCACCTATCGATCTTTTGAACAGCTCTAGCTTTTCAACAATAGGGGTACGAACTTCTTGATAGGCATACTGGCGGAGTACCCCGATCAATCGACTCTCTAGCACTCTCAGAGGAGCCGTATCCTCTGGAGCAAAGTCATGCATACCGCGTATGGATTGTATGTTGTCACTCATATATATTTTCTATTAATGCTTCTTAATTGTTATCAAATGCTGATTAAAATTTGTGCGCGATTAGACCATTCTTAGTTACACCAAATCTAGCTAAATTATTGCCATAACCATAATCAGACTGATCTTGCAGAACACCATCCACTCGAATTTCTACCGATGGAGAATTACCAAGAAAAATACTCACATACCCAATGACTGTAATGGATTCAACACTGCCTGTTTTAAATAAGTTGAAGGCAATCCTATTACCTTGCTCATCCAAAACTTCTACCCAGCTGTCTTGCAGCATGCGCATGCTTAATTGGAAACTATCAATATTGCCTTGCTCAGCTTCCATAACAGTTTGTATCACTTCTACCGCTTCAGCTATTTTCTCAGCATCAGCAGACTCAATCACAGCCTCTGGAGTCGCTTCAACCATCATCTCTGATGAGGTTGCTGGGGTCGTCACTAGAGCATCATCCACATCCACAGTAGCATCAGCAACTGGCTCGGGTGACTGGAGAGGTGATTGAATAGATGCCTGAGTTTCTTCTTGATCATTATAAACTGAGGATAATGGCACGGGATTATTACTGCTATCACTCATCCAATTCAGTAGGGCCAAACCCGCCCATAAGGATAATGCAATTATTACCAGCCATTTGGTCAAGTTTATCAGCAATGTGGCTACAGGAACTTGCGCCAACTTAACGTCGACCATCTCAGTTTGATCTTGCGAGGGTGATTCTTGACAACATTCATTAAAAGCTTCCAAGAACGGGCGCTCATCCAACTCTAGCAACTTCACATAGTTGCGAATATAACCACGTACGAACACTTTAGAAGGTAAGCTGTCAAAGTCATCATTCTCTATGGCAATGATCACATGCACAGGTAAATGAATAGCCTCTGCTGCCTGCTCAACAGTCAGGCCCTTGACTTCACGTGACTTACATAAAGTAGATCCAATAAGTACATATTTAGATTCGTTACTCATTGATTAATCGACCAATTTTTTAGCTTGTGTTGACTCTGGAAACTGACCAGCAAGTTGCTGCGAGTAGGCTTGAGCTTGCTTTTGATTACCTAATGCAAGTTCAATTCGATATGCTAGCAGTAAAGAATCTGCTGTATGCTGTGAGTGTGACTCAAACTTTGTCAGCAACTCCCGAGCCTGCACAAAATCCTGGATGTTCAAATTCAACTTCGCTAACTGATAAAGCGCAACATGCTGACTACTTTGTAGCTTCAGACTCTGCTGAAAATATTCCCTAGCATTATCATAATTGGGAATTTCCATGGCACATACACCAGAGGTCAAATAGGCATTAGCTCGCGTTGGATAGAGCGGATCAGCTAGTACGGGCTTGAAGTATTGTTGTGATTCCTGATAACGCTGATGGCGGCAAAGGAAAGCAGCATAGTTATATAGGCCACTGGAGTCTTTATTGTCGATAGCGATAGCTTTTTTATAATATTCTTCAGCACGCTCAGTTTGCTCCAGTCTTTCTTGTAAAACAGCATATATCCAACGCGCTTTTGATGACTTTGGATCTTGAATAAAAGCACGCTTTAATTTTTCATCCGCCGCCTGATAATTCTCACTAGCAATATAATTTGCGCCCAACTGTACATTTATTTCAGCCGCTTTAGGATTATAGGCAAGCCCATCTGATTCTTGCATGACCTGTTGGCTGGACATGCAACCTGATAAAAAAATAATACATAGACTGATTAAGCGCATTCAGTATCTATCCTTCGACTAATCAAAGAACGTTCATACATTTTTACATAGTGATTTCCACGTCGTGCTTTATCCACCACCTGACCAGCGAGCTGCCCACAAGCTGCGTCTATATCTTCACCTCGCGGTCGTCTAGTGATCACAATAATGCCATTCTTCATCAGTATTTGGCTGAAACGATCAATGGTTAACTGAGAGGAACGCTCATAACCTGAACCTTCAAAACTATTGAACGGGATTAAGTTTACTTTGGCACGAATGCCTTTAAGAATTTTAACTAGTTGTCGCGCCTGTTGATCACTGTCATTAATACCTTTTAGCATTACATATTCAAAGGTGACACTTTCTTTACGATTCTTGTTATCTAAATAACGTCTGCAAGCGGCAAGCAAATCTTTGATTGGGAATTTACGGTTCAACGGGACCAGCTCATTTCTCACTTCGTCATTAGGTGCGTGCAGTGAAATCGCTAAACTAACGTCTATAGTCTCTGACAAAGTATCTATCTTTGGCACTACACCTGAGGTACTTACAGTCACTTTGCGCTTACCTAAACCATAGGCATGATCTTCTAACAGTAGCTTAATAGTGGGTAACACTTGATTATAATTCATCAGTGGTTCACCCATACCCATATACACTACATTGGTGAGCATCGATTTACCTTCATAAAGCGTCTTTAGACGCTGATCTGCCACCCATACTTGTCCAATAATTTCAGCCGCACTCAAGTTACGATTAAATCCTTGTCGAGCAGTAGCACAGAAAGTGCAATCTAGGGCACAGCCAACCTGAGATGATATACATAGCGTGCCACGGTTGGTCTCAGGAATAAAAACCGTCTCAATGGCATTGCTAGGTTCGCCTTCTTGGGCATCCACACGCAATAACCATTTAATGGTTCCATCTTTTGATATTTGCTCCGACTCTATATGAGGAACAATGATTTGGGCTTTTTCTTCTAATAATCCGCGTAATGATTTACTAAAATCAGTCATATCGCTGAAATCTACTACACCGCGTTGATATACCCATTGTAATAACTGTTGTGCACGAAATTTTTTATCGCCCAAAGAGATAAAAAAATCTTCTAATTCTGGCCGACTCATGCCGACCAGATTAGTTTTACTGTGTGACGCTTCTAGCTGCGTGGACAAAGCTCATCCTCTGAGAAGAAGAAAGCAATTTCTACAGCCGCAGTCTCTGGTGCATCTGAACCA
Source organism: Gammaproteobacteria bacterium (assembly GCA_965658595.1). Lineage (GTDB taxonomy): Bacteria > Pseudomonadota > Gammaproteobacteria > UBA4575 > UBA4575 > UBA1858. The sequence goes on from CBFHSW010000038.1 coordinate 14,564, forward strand.
TGCACGGCATTAGCATCAATACTGTCAGCAAAGTCTGCACGTATAGTTCCAGCAGCAGCTTCTGCAGGGTTAGTTGCACCCATCACATCGCGATTCTTTTTAATCGCATCTTCGCCTTCTAACACCTGTACCATCACTGGTCCAGACATCATGAATTTAACTAAATCGGCATAAAAAGGGCGCTCTTTATGGACTTCATAAAAACCCTCTGCTTGCGCTTGTGACAGTTGCATCATTTTTGCAGCGACTACTCGCAGTCCTACTTTTTCAAAACGAGCATAAATCTCACCAATAACATTTTTTGCCACTGCGTCAGGTTTAATAATTGAGCACGTGCGTTCCATTTTTGATATCTCCTAGTTGCTAAATCTGTTGTAATTCAAATAAATAATCGGGTGTGAGAATTCTACGCGGATATACTGCGAGTGTGAACGGTTGAGCCATCAAATCCAGCATATTTCCATCGATATCAGTGTCCTATCGACGCCGTTGCCATACTTTGAGCACTTCTTAAGTCCCAAAGTAAGCATATATTTGAGAGTGTATGTATGTTTTGAAGCGACCTACATAGGTTGTGACTGGACCTTAAAGATGGTCACTGAACCAATTATTACTGAGACTTGGCAAATTTATACCTCTACATCTAGCAACTATATGCTATAGCAAACAATTTTAGTCGCGCTCATCTAGCCAAGCCATCTGAATGGCCTCTAAGATTTTTTCGCTAGACTTTTCAGGATCATCTTCAAAACCCTCTAACGCACATACCCATGCATGCAGATCGGTGTAACGTATATATTGTGGATCAACATCTGGATGCTGCTCATCTAGCTCTATCGCAATGTCGAGTGTATCTGTCCAACGTAGACTCATAATTAACTCCTAGATAAAAATTCTAGTATTTTCAATGTTCACTATTAACGGGGCTAGACTTAGTGTGATTCAGAAACCAGGTTAATTGTGTATTTGGGAATCTCAATCACTAAATCTTCCTCACCCACTAATGCTTGGCAACTCAATCTAGAATCTGGCTCAAGCCCCCATGCCTTATCTAAATAATCCTCTTCATTTTCAGTTGCTTCTGAGAGTGAGTCTAAGCCCTCTCGAATGTAAACATGGCAAGTTGTGCAAGCGCATGATTTCTCACAGGCATGTTCAATTGAAATACCATTTTTTAAACCAGCATCACATACGCTGGTTCCCGTCTCAGCGTCTACTGTCATACCCTCAGGGCAGATTTGTGGGTGTGGCATGAAGGTAACCTTAGGCATAACTCTCTATCCAATTTCTAAAAATAAATTCCAATGAACTTCAATATAAAATTCATTCCCCAAATTCCTCTACTGTTCGACCTTGCATCATCGACTGAACACTATGATTCATACGTCTTGCAACATATTCTTCACTGACGCTCTCAAGGTGCTGTATGGCCTGTTTAATATCATCAGGCTGATCAGTGTTTTGGCGCACCAACACTAAATCCTCGCGCGCTTGCATAATATGGCTCATCTCATCTGCACTTAATAGTTGCTGACCATCTTTTGCAAGTGCTGCATCCAATGCTTCCACCACTCGGTCTGCATCCACTTGCTCTTCTCGCAAAGCACGCATCAACATATCATCTTTGGCATGCTCCATAGAGGCTTTCAGCATACTCTCTATTTCTGAATCTGACAGACCATAGGATGGCTTTACTTCGATCTTAGCCTGTACACCCGTATTCACCTCTTCTGCCAACACATTTAACAAACCGTCAGCATCTACACTGAATGTTACTTTTATTTTTGCCGCTCCGGCCACCAGTGGCGGTATTTGGGTGAGATCAAAAGTAGCCAGTGAACGACAATCTGACACCAGTTCACGTTCTCCTTGCAAAACATGCACACGCATAGATGTTTGACCATCTTTATAGGTGGTGAATTCCTGTGCCCTTGCTACTGGAATGGTGGTGTTTCGACTGATAATTTTTTCTACCAACCCCCCCATAGTCTCAATACCTAACGACAATGGAATCACATCCAGCAATAACATCTCGTCACCGGGTTTATTACCGGCCAATACATCTGCCTGCAATGCAGCACCAATAGCAACCACTCGATCTGGATCGATATCAGTGTGAGGAACACGCTCAAAAAATTCTTCTACTGCTGCACGCACACGTGGCACACGAGTGGAACCGCCCACCATAACGACTTGGGTTATATCTTGTTTCGAGAGCCCAGCGTCACGCAGCGCACGACGACAGGAGACCAGGCTCTTTTTAATGAGTGGTTCGATTAACTGTTCAAATTGAGCACGCGTAAGCACAATCTGTTGATCTTGAATTGTAAGTTCAACCTGCTCAGCATCTGTAAGTTGCTGCTTTAAACCACGAGCTTGAATATATATCTGACGATGCAGATCTTGATCTTGTTGTTGATCTACTGACAACTGATGAGTAATCCATTGACTAATCGCTGCGTCAAAATCATCTCCACCTAGAGCTGAGTCACCCCCAGTAGCAATCACCTCAAACACCCCTTTGCGCAGCTTGAGTATTGAGATATCAAAAGTACCGCCGCCTAAATCAAATACCGCAACCACTCCTTCAGCACCAGCATCTAAACCATAAGCTATGGCCGCTGCAGTTGGCTCATTGAGCAATCTAAACACATTCAGACCAGCTATTTTGGCGGCATCTTTGGTGGCTTGTCTTTGCGTATCATCAAAGTAAGCGGGCACAGTAATGACTGCACCAATCAGTTCATCACCTAGCGTTTTCTCAGCACGATGTTTAAGCGCTGTTAAAATATCTGCTGATATCTCAACAGCACTGCGTGCACCATTACACGTATTAATTCTAGGAACAGATTGATCATCTTGGACAAAAGAATAGGAACACTCATGTACTTTGATATCGTGTTTAGCACGACCCAATATGCGTTTCACTGAAGAAATTGTATTGAGTGGGTCAGTCAATCGATAAGGCAATGCCGCTTGCCCCACAATAGCTGCTTGGTCTTTTTGATAATGCACCACTGATGGTAATAAGGTCTCACCCTGCTCATCAGTGAGCGTTTCAGCCATACCACTACGCACTGATGCTACCAGTGAATTGGTCGTTCCCAGATCAATTCCTACCGCCAAACGATGTTCATGGGGGGCAGTAGACATACCCGGCTCTGATATCTGTAGTAGTGCCATGATTTAAATTAATTCGTCCTCTAACGCTTCTTGCTTATGTGCAATCTGATTAAGTAAGCGTTTGAAAAATTGCAGCTTGAGAACCGCTTCCTTAGCTTGCTCCCATTCTTGCTGGTCGTAGGCTTCCTGAAACACCTGCACTAATTGTTTTTTTTGTGCCGCTGCTTGCTCTGCAAGTGTATCCAGCGCTGTCAATGCATCTGACTGCTGGTCAACCGTGTCAATCGCTTCACGCAATTCCATCTGCCCAACAAGAAACTCCATATCCTGTGTTGTATCTTTGTCTTCATCAAACTCAACACCCTGCATTTGCAAAAGATATCGAGCACGCATCTGATCATCTTTAAGCGTTTTAAAAGCTTCATTAATGTGACTAGTGACCTGCATGGCTATGCGTTTGTCTTGATTATTTGCGTTCACAAATCGATCTGGGTGAAACTGCAGTTGCAATAGTTGATATTGATCAGCCAACTTTGACTGATCAATAGAGAAGAATGCTTCAAGTTGAAAACACTCAAAGTAGCTTTTTGTAAAATCAAATTCCATATTTATCTCAAACTATTAACGAATATGATGATCATGCAATTCGCTATTGTTCAAAATAGGGTCAGTGCAGGTCGACGCTTATATCAATTTATACAGTGAAGCTCTCACCACAACCACATCGATCCTTTTCATTAGGATTATTGAACTTAAAACCTTCATTTAATCCCTCTTTGGCAAAATCTAATTCTGTGCCTTCGAGATAAACGAGACTTTTAGGACTAACCAGCACTTTGACACCTCGATCTTCAAAGATTTCATCACCATCTTCGACTTGATCTGCAAACTCAATGGTATAGGCCATCCCAGAACAACCTGTGGTTTTAACACCCAAACGCACGCCCACACCTTTACCTCGTTTTTCGAGGAAGGTGCGAACTCTTTGCGCTGCGCTTTCTGTCAATGAAACCGACATAGTTAGGCGCTTTTCTTTTCTTCTGATTGCTTACTCTGATAATCCGTAATAGCTGCTTGAATGGCATCTTCTGCCAATACTGAACAGTGTATCTTTACTGGAGGAAGAGCTAACTCTTCAGCAATCTCAGAGTTTTTAATTTGGCTAGCCTCATCAAGTGTTTTGCCTTTAACCCATTCGGTTAAAAGACTTGATGATGCAATAGCAGAACCGCATCCGTAAGTTTTGAATTTAGCATCTTCGATTACACCATTATCACCCACTTGGATTTGTAATTTCATTACATCACCACATGCTGGTGCACCAACCATACCTGTGCCTACACTGGTATCGTCTTTATCCAATGTGCCCACATTGCGAGGGTTTTCATAGTGATCCAAGACCTTGTCACCATATGCCATATTTGACTCCTTAAAGTTTTCTGAAGTAGCAGCTTAATGCGCTGCCCATTCAATAGATTTTAAATCAATACCTTCTTTATACATATCCCACAATGGAGACAAGTCTCGTAATTTGCTCACCGCTGAGCGTATTACTTGAATCGCGTGGTCGACATCTTGTTCAGTTGTGAATCGACCAATACTAAAGCGCAATGAACTATGCGCCAGCTCATCATCGCGTCCCAGAGCACGTAATACATAACTCGGTTCCAGTGACGCACTGGTACATGCCGAGCCCGATGATATAGCAATATCCTTCAGCGCCATAATTAAGCTCTCACCTTCAACAAAATTAAAGCTCATGTTGAGATTATGTGGCACACGCTTATCGATGTCTCCATTAATATAGACTTCTTCGATATCTTTTAGTCCTTCTAGCAAGCGATCTCGTAAGGCTCTTATGCGCTCATTCTCACTATCCATCTCGACTTCAGCCAATCTAAAGGCTTCGCCCATACCGGCAATTTGGTGTGTAGGTAATGTGCCTGAACGCATTCCACGCTCATGACCACCACCATGCATCTGAGCTTCAATGCGGATGCGTGGCTTACGTCTTACGAATAATGCACCTATACCCTTTGGTCCGTAAGTTTTATGAGCAGAAAAACTCATCAAGTCGACTTTTATCGCCTGCAGATCTATCTTCTCTTTACCTGGGCTTTGAGCTGCATCGACGTGGAATATCACTTTATTCTCACGCGCAATTTCACCAATTGCTTGAATATCTTGAATCACACCAATTTCGTTGTTTACATGCATGATAGAGATCAGCACAGTATCTTCTCGAATTGTTGATTTAAGTACATCCAGATCGACTAAACCATTGTCTTTAGGCTCGAGGTAAGTAACTTCAAAGCCTTCTCGTTCTAGCTGACGGCAGGTATCAAGCACTGCTTTATGTTCGGTTTTAAGTGTAATCAGATGCTTGCCTTTCTTACTGTAGAAATGTGCAGCCCCTTTAATCGCAAGGTTATTCGATTCAGTAGCGCCACTCGTCCAAACAATTTCCTTAGGGTCACAATTAACAAGACTGGCAACTTGTTGACGGGCTTTTTCAACCGCCTCTTCTGCATTCCACCCAAAGGCGTGACTGCGTGATGCTGGGTTACCAAAATTTCCATCATGGGTTAAGCAATCCATCATGACTTTAGCAACTCGCGGATCTACCGGTGTCGTCGCACTGTAATCGAGGTAAATTGGTAATTTATTTTGACTCACTCACACATTCCTTTCAGTTATGTTGTTTGAAATTCAACCGTTTGCTCAGTACTACTCATTTTGTCCTGACGCGCGGCTATATCTAATACATGCTGTTTGTTGATGGCATCTTCAAGGGTGATCCCTGATAAAAACACATGGATTTGCGCACTTAATCCTTCCCATAAATCATGGGTTAGGCAACGTTGATGATTCTGACAACCTTCATTGCCTCCACAGCGTGTAGCGTCAACACTTTCATCTACCGCAGTAATAATGTCAGCGATAGCGATCTCTTTGGCCTCGCTTGCAAGGTGATAACCACCCCCAGGACCGCGAGTGCTCTTGACCAATCCGGCACGACGTATTCTGCTAAACAGCTGCTCTAAATAAGATAAAGATATCCCTTGGCGCTGAGATATATCACAGAGCGATACTGGGCCCTGATGTTGATGGATAGCCACGTCAAACATCGCGGTAACCGCATACCTGCCTTTAGTATTTAATTTCATAGCGCACCTCAGATACCCGCCGTTGGGTACCTTTATCAATGTTGTTGATTATGGCCATGATGGTGCAATACCTGAGTAAAATGATCAAGTATGTCTAAAGAGGTGGTTAGACATCTTTTAAACAGAATAAAACGACTCTAATCCACTGTTTTTTCAATGCTTTTTAAAATGCCTCGCAGGATGTTTACCTCAGCGCTGGTGAGTTCAGTACGATCATACAGCTGCCTAACTTTGCGCATCAGTGGTACCGGATTATCTATATCAAGAAAATCCACTTTGCCAAGCACTTCCCACAGATGCTCATAAAAGCCCTCTATTTCACCCGAGGGAGCAATGGCTGGAGCTTTTGGAAGCTGAGAGGCGTGTTTATCGACTAATTGAGCGACGTGCCATTCATAACAAATGATTTGCACAGCTGCCGCTAAATTCAGTGAAGCATATTCATCATTTGCAGGTATGGTGCACACACCATGACATAGATCAATTTCTTCATTGGTAAGGCCATTTCTCTCGCGACCAAACACAAAAGCAACTTTTAGACCTTGATATTGAGTAGTTAATTCTTGCATTAATGGCTTAGGTGCTAATACTGGCGCCGATAGCTTTCTGTCTCTAGCGGTCACTCCGATTACGCGCTGACAGTCAGCGATAGCTTCCTGTAAAGTTTCACAACGCTGTGAATTTTCCAATAATTCAGCGGCGCCTGAAGCACGCGCAAAAGCGACTGGATCGGGGAACTGCTGAGGATTCACCAGACTCAACTGTGATAAACACATGGTTTTCATAGCGCGCGCAGCGGCGCCAATGTTGCCAGGATGTGAGGTTTCGACTAATACGATCTTTACTTGCATGTGATAATTTTAAAATTTATGTGCTTACATTGTGGAATGGCTCTGTTACCCTGTGGCGCCTTAGCCCCAAACTTAAAAATAACCCGACTTTATATTCTACGCTTATGAGTACACCTGCCCTGAATATCGCTATTAGCGCAGCTCGCGCTGCTGGCCATATCATCATCAGAAACATCAACCGACGCCCGGATTTAAAAATTCAAGCTAAGGCGGTGAATGATTTTGTCAGTGAAGTTGATCATCAAGCAGAATATGAAATCATTTCGACCATACGAAAAGCATACCCTAACCATGCCATTCTTGCAGAAGAATCCGGTCAACACGAGGGTAAAGAATGTGAGTGGATTATTGATCCTTTAGATGGCACGTCTAATTATATCCGAGGCATTCCACATTACTGTGTCTCTATTGCCATGCGTGAAGACAATAAAGTCAAAATAGGCGTGGTTTATGATCCCGTTAAAGAAGAGTTATTCTGTGCCGCACGCGGTGAAGGTGCCACTTTAAACAACCGCCGAATCCGCGTAAGTACACACAAGGATATTTCTGGTGGACTCATCGCTACAGGGATGCCCTGTCGCAAAGATCAAGCCAGCAGTGTGGATTCCTATATGAATACATTGCGCTTAATGGTTCAAAATAATGCGGATGTAAGAAGTTTAGGCTCTGCCGCATTGGACTTAGCTTATGTTGCAGCAGGTCGTTATGATGGCTTTTGGATTTCAGGACTGAATAGTTGGGATATGGCTGCTGGAGCATTATTGATTCAGGAAGCGGGGGGCTTAGTCAGTGACGACAAAGGTGGCCACGCTTATATGGAAAGCGGCAACATCGTTGCCGCCAACTCAAAAATGTATAAACATCTGATCACGACTTTAAATAGCTCGGCTAAGAACTAGCCGCCACAAAAAAACTGTCTTACGCTGAGTGCTTCATTTAGACAGCAGATCCAGATCGTCTGTTTTTTGTATGAACTTTGATTGTTATTGCTAATCGCTGACTGCTATTCAAAAGCATTGATCGGACGACTACCGTCATCGTCACCTTCACTATCTTCCTTATCTTCGTCAAATAAATCTTGCGCTGTGACATTCAACAAAACTAATAATGAACTTGCGATGTATATAGAAGAATAAGTTCCGATAAGAACACCAACCAATAATGCCAGTGCGAAAGAGTGAATCACTTCACCACCCACAAAGAACAGCGCCAATAACACAAACAAGGTTGTTAATGATGTCATGATGGTTCTGGAGAGCGTTTGATTGATGGAGCCATTGATCACCTCAAGTGGTGTGGCTTTGCGCATCTTTCTAAAATTCTCTCGAATGCGATCAAACACTACGATGGTATCGTTCAAGCTGTATCCAATCACCGCCAATACTGCCGCCAATACAGTTAGGTCAAAAGGCGCTTGAGTGATAGAGAAAAATCCTACCGTAAGCAAGACATCATGTATCAATGCGGCTACCGAACCCAAAGAAAATCGAAATTCAAAACGAAGCATGACATAGATAAGAATCGCTACCAAAGCATATAGCACGGCTAAGCCGCCATCATCTCTTAATTCATCACCCACTTGTGGGCCAACAAATTCAACACGGCGCATAGTTGGATCACCAGTACTCTCCAGCGCTCTCAATACTTGATTACTGATTTCAGCTGCCTTAACACTGTCACTGGCAGGTAAGCGAATCAATACATCTTTAGCCGTTCCAAAGTGTTGCACAATCACATCATCAAATTGTGCTGCCGCTAGTGCAGATCTAACTGGGGCTAGCTCGACACTTTGACTGTAACCCACTTCCACAATGGTACCACCCGTGAAATCAATACCAAGATTGAGTCCACGTATAGATAAAGAAGCAATTGAGGCCAGTAATAAAACGATAGAGACAACCCAGGCGATTTTACGGCGACCCAGAAAGTCTATGTTCAATGATTGTTTGAGTAATTGCATATGCTTAGATCGCCAAAGTTGGCGCCTTTTTGTTTCCATAAATAATGTTAATTAATGCGCGTGTACCCATGATGGCAGTCAACATAGAGCAAAGAATACCTATAGAGAGTGTTACCGCAAACCCCTTAATTGGCCCTGTTCCGAAAGTGAATAGCACAATCGAGGCAATTAATGTGGTGACGTTAGCATCAGCAATAGTCGATAACGCTTTGGCATAACCAGAATGAATACTAGCTTGAGGAGAATTGCCGTTGCGAACTTCCTCACGTATGCGCTCAAATATCAACACGTTGGCATCCACGGCCATACCCACAGTCAACACGATACCAGCGATACCTGGTAGGGTTAATGTGGCACCTGGAATCATCGATAAAATAGCAATAATCATGAGTAAATTTGCGGCCAATGCGACATTGGCCACTAAACCAAATACCCGATAGTAAAGAACCATGAACACCATCACCAATAACATACCCAACATGACGGATAATTTGCCTTGATCAATGTTTTGCTGACCCAGACTTGGCCCCACGGTACGTTCTTCAATGATATTCATAGGAGCGGCTAATGCCCCAGCACGCAATAGTAAAGCTAAATTGCGAGCTTCACGTGTAGTTTCTAAGCCTGTGATTTGGAAGCGTTTACTGAGCTGGTCTTGTATACGCGCGATATTAATCACTTCTTCTACACGACGCATTCGTGACTGCAGTTGCCCTTGTTCGTCTTTATAGTATTCGGTTTTATTCTCAATAAATACCACGGCCATCAAGCGTTTGATGTTCTCACCTGTGGATTCACTGAATAAACGCGCACCCTTTCCATCCAAGGTAATGAACACGGTTGCACCGGCAGTTTCAGGATCGAGTCCAGATGCTGCATCAGTGATGTAATCACCTGACAACATGACTCTGCGCTTCAATAACACGGGCACACCCTCACGATCATAGTAGAGCTTGTCGCCTAATGGCACTTGACCAGTGTCTTGTGCAAGATATGCATCACCTTGCTCATCCACCAAACGAAACTCCAAGGTTGCCGTCGCACCTAATAATTCTTTGGCTCGCGCTGTATCTTGAACGCCAGGCAACTGCACCACAATGCGGTCTAAGCCTTGGCGTTGGATTACCGGCTCAGCAACACCTAATTCATTGACACGTTTTCTTAAGGTCGTGATATTTTGCTGAATAGCAAAACTTTGCAACTCAGTTCGTGCTGTTTCCTTAAGTGTTGCATGAATAATGAAGCCTTCTTCATCATCCTCAAAATCTAGCACATCACGAAAGTTCTTATTGAGAACTTGCAGGCCTTGACTGAAGTTTGCTTCATCTTTGAAACGCACAGATAGCTGTCCGTTGTCTTGAGCAACACCGGCATAACGAACTTTTTGTTCTCTTAAGCTGGCTCGAAAATCCCCTTGATATCGATCTAATGCCTTGCTGATGGCTGCGCCCATATCAACCTGCATTAGGAAGTGCACACCACCTCTTAAATCCAAACCCAAACTCATAGGTCCTGCATTTAAAGACTGTAAAAACTCTGGAACTGCAGGCGCCAAGTTAAGAGCGACCACATGCTGAGAGCTGAGCGAGCTTTTTAGCTCATCAGCTACTGCCAGCTGAGTCTCAGTATCATCAAAACGGATGAGTAATTGCTTGAGATCAGTCTCTTCAACAGTTTTATAATTGTGCTTATTATTTTCCAGAATTCTTTCTACTTGAATAGCCAGACCTGGTGGTAACTCACCAGAGTCATGAGAAATTTGAACAGAAGGATCTTCTGGATAAAGATTGGGCACAGCATATAGCGCTGCGAGCAATAAAATGCCAAGCAGGAGACAGTTTTTCCATAGAGGATAATGATTTAACATAAGTGAATCTCGAATGAGGACTTAGTCCTGATTAAGTGTACCTTTAGGCAATATATTATTAATGGCAAGCTTCTGAACCTTAATCACGACATTCTCAGCTAATTCGATACGGACATAATCTTCGCCCACACCTTTGATTTTTCCCATCATTCCACCATTTGTCACAACTTCGTCTCCTTTAGTTAATGAATCCATTAGAGACTTGTGTTCTTTTTGACGTTTTTGCTGAGGTCTAATAATCATGAAATACATAATCAGAAAGAAAATACCGATCATGACTAACATTTCTGTACCACCACCTGCAGGGGCTGGGGCTGAATCAGCATATGCGCTACTAATAAGTGACATTGTGTTTACTCCGATTTAAATCTTTGAACAATATTGCGGCGTATTATGACACACTTAGCTGACTGTTCTAGAATAAACCCATAGGAAATTCACGAATAACAAGGCTGGAGAGAGTTTTATTGTTCCCTATCGCGCTGCGCCCAAAATTGCTGCCTAAATTGAGGGAAACTATCATTCAAAATAGCTTCACGCATCTGCGCCATCAACTGATGGAAATAATGTAGGTTATGAATGGTATTCAAACGTCCTCCCAACATCTCTCCACATTTATCTAAATGCTTCAAGTAGGCACGTGAGTAGTTCTGGCAGGTATAACACTCACAACCTTCTTCAATCGGTCGCTCATCATTTTGATATTGCTTGTTGCGCAGACGTAACACACCGTTAGAAGTATAAAGATAACCATTGCGTGCATTTCTAGTCGGAATAACGCAATCGAACATATCTACGCCTCGCGCCACCGCCTCCACTAGGTCCTCAGGCTTACCCACTCCCATCAGATAATGTGCAGACTGTTCGGGTAACTGGTGTTGCAAATGATCAAGAATCTTTATGCGTTCATGAGCGGGCTCACCCACCGATAAGCCACCAATGGCATAACCATCAAAACCTATCTCTTTCAAGCCACTCAAAGATTCATCGCGCAATTCGTTATACATCCCCCCTTGAATAATCCCGAATAATGCCGCCGAACTATCACCATGGGCTTGCTGGCTACGCTGAGCCCAGCGCAATGATAAACGCATGGAATCTGCCGTCTCTTTTTCAGTCGCCGGATAGGGAGTACATTCATCAAAAATCATCACGATATCGGAACCCAAACTCTTTTGAACCTGCATCGATGATTCCGGTGTAAGCTCAACCTTGGAGCCATTGATTGGCGATCTAAACGTGGCTCCTTGTTCGGTGATTTTGCGATTAGCTGCCAAACTAAATACTTGAAATCCACCCGAGTCAGTCAAGATAGGCCCCTGCCAGTGCATAAAATCATGCAATCCACCAAAAGTTTCCATCACTTCCACTCCAGGTCTCAGCATCAAATGAAAAGTGTTGCCAAGAATAATCTGACTACCACAAGCCGTTAATTCTTCTGCCGTCACACCTTTGACAGAACCATATGTTCCCACCGGCATGAACACAGGCGTTTTTATCTCTCCTCGTCTGGTCTTCAATGTACCAGCTCGTGCGCCGTTACTGACGGCCTCTATTTTAAAATCTGCTACGCCCATAATGTATATATTTCAAATAATGAAGTGTCTTATGCTAATGCCTGATCTGTAATAAACATAGCATCACCATAACTAAAAAAGCGATATTGTTGTTGGATGGCGTGTTGATAAGCATGCATCACTCGCTCGCGCCCTGCCAGCGCACTGATTAACATCAGCAACGTGGATTTGGGTAAATGAAAATTAGTTAATAACGCATCAACGACTTTAAACTGATAGCCCGGATAAATAAAAATATCTGTGTCATTCATATAAGGTTCAATCTCACCTGAACTGGCAGCGCTCTCTAACGCTCGCACACAAGTTGTACCGATGGCAATCACTCGATTACCAGCCGCCTTGGTTTGTTTGATTTGCGCACATACCTGCTCGGATACATGCGCATATTCAGAATGCATTTTATGTTCAGTCACATCATCAACTTTGACTGGCTTGAAAGTTCCTGCTCCCACATGCAAAGTGACTTTAGCAATATCAACACCCAGTCCTAAGCACTTATCCAGCAGAGCATCGGTAAAATGCAACCCCGCTGTAGGGGCCGCCACTGCACCAGCGTGTTGAGCATACACTGTCTGATAGCGAGTCTGATCTTGTTCATTATCTGCACGCTCTATGTAAGGTGGCAATGGCACATGACCATATTCCTGAAAAATCTCTAAAGCAGGACGCTGAGTTAAGAATGATAAAATAAAAAATTCATCTTCACGCGCAACCACCTCCACACTGATATCATCATTTATAATCAATACACTTCCAATAATCGGTGTGCGATTAGATTTTATTTGCGCTTTTACGCGCTGATTCGAGTCAATACGTTCAGCCAAAATTTCAATCTTTCCACCACTTTCCTTGCGTGCAAATAATCTGGCTGGAAACACCTTGGTGTCATTTAAAACCATTAAGTCACCCGGTCGTAACCAATTTACTAAATCGCTGAACACACCGTCATGCAATTGATCGGATACCTGCGACATCACCAGAAGACGACTTGCGTCACGCGACTGCGTGGGTTGATGAGCGATTAATGAGGTGGGTAATTCATAATCAAAATCATCAGTACTAAGCTTGTTATTCATAAAGTTAGGCAATGGTTAGATTAAAACGTATCAACACACCCAGACATAAAATGAAACCAGGCATTCTAGTATTTGATGTTAACAAAGTTTAGGTTAGACTAGCGATATCTTGAAGTGCATAGACAATCATCTGGTGACATGCTTTAAACTAGATGCCTAATTACTTTCAGACATATCGTATATTTGATACCCATCTATTTGATATTTTAGTGCCGGGGTGGCGGAACTGGTAGACGCGCCGGATTCAAAATCCGGTTTCTTCGGAAGTGCGAGTTCGATTCTCGCCCTCGGCACCATATATAAGTGTTCAACCTATCTTATCTTACTGATTAGCTTGAGTTTTTAACTTAATGCTATGAGGTATGGTAGACAATGCGGAAGACAAGCAATAACCCACCCTATACTTTTACTAAACGAGGTATCTACTACTTCAGTCGTTTAGTGCCATATGACATTCGTTATCACTACAAACAACCAAGAATTGTCCAATCATTAAGAACACGTTCTAGGAAAGACGCAGCAAAGCACTCAAAGCTACTCACATATCAACTGGATAATTTCTGGGCAGAACTTAGAATCAATCAGCCCGATATCCCCTGCTCCAACTTTCTATTGAATCAACCCACTGAAGTCACTTTGTGTATTGCATTAAATACCTACTTCACTATAAAAGGTGAAAATAGAAATGAAACATTCTTCAGACATAGTGAGCGTTACATCAATTACCTAATCCAAGCGACAGCAGACAAATCAATAAAATACTTCACTACTATTGATGCAACTACGTTTCGTGATTGGCTGAAAGAAAAAGGATTAGCTAATGCATCTATTCAGAAAGCCTTCGCTTGTATTAAAGCTATCTTTAACTTGGCTATTAAAGAACATGGGTTAGCGATAGAAAATCCCTTTAGTAATATTCATCTACCCAGTCCAACTGAGGATGCCAAAAAACGAATCCCAATCAGTACTATGGACTTAAAACTGATACAAACAGAATGTATGAGCATAGACGATGACTTACGATGGTTGATTGCACTCATCAGTGACACAGGCATGAGACTGGCAGAAGCAGCGGGACTCATAATTGATGATTTGGTACTTGATGATGAAATACCCCACGTCATCATACAGCCACATAACCATAGACCACTTAAAACTAGAAGCAGCGAACGAGTAATACCATTAGCAGGCGCATCACTCTGGGCAGCTCAGAAAATTAAACAGGCTGTAACTGGAGAATATTGTTTTCCCTGTTATACAAATAACGATAGAACAAATGCAAACAGTGCAAGTGCAGCGTTGAACAAATGGATTAAGGTGTTAACGAATAACAAGAAAAATACCATTCATGGTTTCAGACATAAGTTCAGAGATAGGCTAAGAGCTGTCAATGCTCCACTTGAAATGATTGACCAAATTGGTGGTTGGTCAGTTAAGACAGTAGGACAAAGTTATGGTGTAGGCTATAGCTTAATGGCTATGAAAAAGATTCTGAGTGACATGATTTAAGTTTTTTCTAAAGTTGCTGTTTTATGAGACTAAACATAATACGTGACACGGTTTCCTTGCTACAGCCAATAACTGCTGCAATATCAATATTTCTAGCAATCAACTTATTTGTTTCTTTGTCTCGTAATTGGTTAATTGCCCATTTAATTTTATCTTCATGATTGCTTAGTTGTAGGGCAATCAAATGCCTTTTTGTTAGAGCGAGTCTTGCTTGGCTACATTTTAATGCTTTCTCATAATAATTATATTTTCGTATAACCGAAAGAAAAAAACCATAAACCATACACATTATCAAACACAATATATTTTTTTTGGAATACTGGATTTAATCGTTCTCCAAGACTTGCACAGGAGTGTTTTATATCATGGAAAAGACTTAATCATTCTTGGGATGTTGTCTTTATTGACGATAAAAATGTCAATAATTACGTCGATATGGGGCGACATAACAATCTGATAGGAAAGATAACTATTCAAGAGTATGCTGACATTCTACTTATGGAATTGTTGAATCAAAATGGAGGCGTTTGGGTTGATGCAACATTATTTTGTATAAAACCCCTAGACTCATGGATTAATAAAAAAATTAACAAGAATGATTTAATTGTTGAGAAAAACCTTGATAGTAGAGTAATGACTAATTCATTTATGGGTTCATTAAAAGATAATTACCTTCTCATCAAGATGATTGATGAATTGACTCAGCATTATCAGAGGGACGATGGTAAACATTTACAATTTCGTGACAATTTTTTAAAATTTAAAATTTACAAGCTCACTAAAAATATATTTGGTAGATATAGAATTACTTCATTGATATTTATGACACTAGTATTGAAAAAATGGTTATCAATTACACCTTATTTTTATACCATGTACCTTTGGTACTACTTATCTATTTTTGATAAGAAATTTCGAATTTTCTGGAGTGAGACCAAAACTATTCCGAATTTATATATTTGGGTTAACAAGAATGAAATGTATCAACCAGTTCCAGAAGAAAAAATATTACAGTTAATACTTTATCCTCCACCCGATATTAAATTGAACTGGGAAGTACGAGTTACTTTATCAAGTACTTGTAACTACACACAAGTTCTTTACTGCTTGAATAAACAAAAATAAATAAAATTCAATGAATAAAATTATATCTGAAAGAAGAAATCATAAATCTTTTTATTCATGCTTATTAAATAAGCTAATGAATTATGAACTCAAAAAAAGGTCAGCTGAACACAACGAAAGGCGTGGGTTTCCAATAGCGGTATTTGGAAATGATTTAATTGGAATTAAAATAAATATTGATGGAATATACGAAGGTGAGCATATAGAAGACTTATTTCATTTGCTTAAAAAAATTGATATTGATGTTCAAAATTCAACAGCAATAGATATTGGTGCAAATATTGGTAATCACTCTATCGAATTTTCTAAATTTTTTGCTAACGTAATTTGCTTTGAACCGAACCCACGTACTTTTGATATCTTAGCTGCAAATACTAAACGCATACATAATGTACAAATCTTTCCTTGGGGCTGCTCATCCAAAGTCAACAAGATTAAATTTCACGAAGACTTCAATAATATTGGGGCTAGTTCAAGCGTAGTAGGTATCAACTCGGATAGTGATTTTGAAGTATATGTGAAGCCACTTGATGAAATGATTGATACTTTAAGGAATGTATCTTTAATTAAAATCGATGTCGAGGGCATGGAATTTTCTGCTCTAAAAGGTGCTGAAAAAGTTATTACGAAACACTATCCAGTTATTTGCTTTGAACAGCATGGATCTGAGTTTGATTGTGAATTTAACGAGACAAAATCAATAAATTGGCTTCGCTCTAAAGGCTATAAGATATTTTCACTAGCTCACAAGGAACGAAGAAATACAGTTATTAAAAAATTACACAACTTGAAACAATTATTATTTGGGTACAATAAACATAGGGCGATTATTGAGTACGAGAAACTTCCAAAAGCAACTTACTCAATGATTTATGCAGTGCATTCTAATTTTCTATGAGTAAGAGTTCATGCAAATAATATACAACTAGATATAGTTTATACTCTGTCTTACCTAGCATTCACTCACTGA
>CBFHSW010000039.1:0-8794 GCA_965658595.1 Gammaproteobacteria bacterium
GACGTCAAGCAAGCAGTAAAAACTATCATAGTAGCAGCTGACAGTGAGGGCGATGCCGTGCTTGATGAAGCCTTAAATATTTTGAAGCAAATGTCGGCAGATAAACAGATGGCTATCAGTCAGTAAAAAGTCAGCAAAAGACATTCTAAAACATGAGCCATTAACAGTAACATGAGTCAGTTAATACGCCCTCGGGAAGGTGCATGAATCAGCGTTTAACAATGATGCATATGAATATCAGGCCTCGAGTTGTGAGGATGAAATAATGCAGAAATGTATTGAGTTGCGCGCTATTCCTAGGGACGCTACTCAATTGACTCTAATATATAATTCTCGCAACCAAAAGACACATTGGTGAGCTGCTGTTACTGGCGTAATTCTTTAGGCACTGCAAAAGTAATATCTTCTTTTACACCATCGACTTCACTGATATTTGCATCACAAAGTGTAGCTAACGTCGATACTACTTCTTGCACCAAGACTTCTGGTGCAGAGGCGCCAGCGGTCACACCTATATTAGTTTTGTTGTCTAACCATTGATGATCGATTTGTGTGGCATTATCAATCAAGTATGAAGCGATCCCATTCTTTTCAGCGATCTCACGCAGACGATTAGAATTGGAGCTAGTCTGTGAGCCAATCACCAGTAATAAGTCACAATCACCGACCAGTTTTTTAACGGCGTCTTGTCTATTTTGAGTGGCATAACAAATATCATCTCGCTTTGGTGTATGAATATTAGGAAAGCGAGCTTTGAGCACTGCAATGATTTCTTTGGTGTCATCCACAGATAAGGTGGTTTGAGTGACGTAAGAGAGTTCTTCTGGATTATCAACATTAATGCTTTCAACATCTTGTGGTGTCTCAACTAAAACTATACGTCCTGCATCCTCACCATCACATTGACCCATAGTGCCTTCGACTTCAGGATGACCCCTGTGCCCAATTAAAATAGTATCTCGACCTTGACGAGAATTACGCATTACCTGCATATGCACTTTGGTGACCAGTGGACAGGTAGCATCAAATACTGTCAGCTGTCTGCTCTCGGCCTCGGCACGCACTGACTTAGCAACTCCATGGGCACTGAAAATCACAGTGGACTGATCTGGAACTTCATCCAGCTCATCGACAAATACCGCACCTTTCTGTTTTAAGGAGTCAACTACAAAACGGTTGTGTACCACTTCATGGCGAACATAAATAGGTGCGCCAAAATATTCCAAAGCGCGCTCAACAATTTCAATGGCACGATCAACTCCAGCACAAAAGCCGCGTGGATTAGCGAGTTTGATTTCTATGGATTTCATGCGCTAGGATTTTCTCGCAAAATCTGAATAAAGAGTAGTCCCGCACCTACACAAATCAGGATGTCGGCAATATTGAAAGTGGGCCAGTGACAACTATGACTACCCCAGCTATAAAACAGCGGTAAACACTCTGTTTGGCTAGGATAATACACATCCAGAAAATCAGTGACTTTGGCTAACAATGCTCTGTCGATTAGATTCCCTAAACCACCACTGAGAATCATGACTAGACCTAGGGCCGTTTTGTTTTGATCGGGTTTTAGTTGACTTAACCACCGCAGAATATAGGCACATATCGCTGTGGCTACTGCCACAAAGAACCAACGCTGCCATCCTCCGGCTTCACTTAAGAAGCTAAATGCTGCACCTCGATTATAGGTCAGCATTAAATTGAACGAGGGGAAAATCTCCACCGGTGTGGCATAGTGTAAAAAATATTCGGCAGCTCGCTTGGATGCTTGATCTAGCCCCGTGAGGATGACGATCCAGATGAGCCACTTACGCATAGCGTCGAGTTTCACCATCACCATCGATGTTATCAACACAGCGACCACATAGTTCAGGATGTTGCTCATGATCACCAACATCTGGTCTTAAATGCCAACAGCGTGCACATTTTTGGTGTGACGATTTGTTGATTGTAAGAGCGATTTGTTCTTGGTTGCTCAAATCAAAACGAGTGGCGTCAGCGCTATCCTCTAAAGCATGTACATTGGCATCTGAGGTAATCAATACAAAGCGTAGCTCTTGTTCAAGTAATGCAAGTACTTTTTGTGTTTCAGGGCCACAATAGATATCCACGCTGGCCTCTAAGCCAGAACCAATTAAACCCTGTTCACGTGCATCTTCTAACGCCTTTAACACTAACTGACGCACTTCAAAAATGCATTCCCATGCAGTGTTATTCAGAGTTTCATCAGCATCTAATGTATTTAAATGCTCATACCATTGTGTAGTGAAGATAGTCTCACTATCGATCTCTGGTATGTGCTTGAAAGCTTCTTCTGCAGTAAAACTTAAAATCGGTGCTAACCAGCGTAATAAAGCTTGAGCAATATGGTAGGTAGCAGTCTGGGCAGAACGTCTCGCTTTACTATCAGTGGCAGTGGTGTAAACACGGTCTTTAATAATATCTAAATACAATCCACCCAATTCAGTGATGCAGAAATTATGCAGCACTTGATACAGTTGATGAAATTCATATTTATTATAATGCTCGATAACTTGCGCTTGTAAGTGTGCGGTTCGGTCGATAATCCATCGATCCAATGCAATCATATCCTCATAGGTGACGCCGTGTTTAGAGGGTTCAAATCCATGCAAGTTCGATAACAAATATCTGACAGTATTACGCATGCGACGATAAGAGTCCGCCGTGCGTTTCAAAATTTCATCCGAGACAGTCATTTCCGTACTGATATCACTGGAGGCGACCCATAAGCGCAGTATGTCGGCACCCAGAGATTTGAAGATCTTCTGTGGCGCAATGACATTACCCAGTGACTTAGACATCTTGCGTCCATTAGCATCAACGGTGAAACCATGCGTGAGCACCGTTTTATATGGAGCAACATTATTAATGGCAACGCTGGTTTTGAGTGATGATTGGAACCAACCACGATGTTGATCAGAGCCTTCTAAATACAGATCAGCGGGGAAATTCAAAGCCGCATTCTTCTGAATTACAGATTCGTGAGTCACACCAGAATCAAACCATACATCTAAAGTATCGGCAGATTTCACATAGTCATCCGCATCATCTGTGAGTAGATCGCTGACTTCGATATCAAACCAAGCTTGAATGCCTTGTTTTTCGATACGATCTGCAATTTTTTCGATCAGCTCTTGAGTCTGTGGATGTGGCTCTTGAGTCGTTTTATGAATAAATAAAGGAATCGGCACACCCCAGGTTCTCTGTCTTGATATACACCAGTCAGGACTATTTTTTAACATACTATTGATGCGTGTCTCGCCCCAATCAGGTAGCCATGTAACTTGCTTGATTTCTTCCAGTGAGCGTTGCAGTAAATTATTTTTATCCATGCTGATGAACCACTGAGGTGTCGCGCGGAAGATCAGAGGGGTCTTAGTTCTCCAACAATGAGGAAAGCTATGATGTATTTTGTGTTGGCAGACTAATTTATTGCGCGTTTCGAGAAGTTCGATAATGGGTTGGTCGACTTTATGCACGTGCTGTTTGGCGAACAGCTCAACATTCTCTCGATACACACCATTGTCATCAACAATATTCAGCGTGCCTAGATTATATTTATTACCGACCACAAAATCGTCCATACCGTGATCAGGCGCAGTATGCACAGCACCAGTACCAGCTTCGGTAGTGACATGGTCACCTAAAATGATGGGCACTTGCTGCTCATAAAATGGATGTTGCAGAGTAATATTTTCTAATACAGCACCTTGGCAAGTGGCCACGAGTGTCCAGTCTTCGATGCCATAGCGTGCCATGGCTGATTCCACCAAGTCGCTAGCAAATAATAAATACTCGCCATTTACTAAACATAAAGAATATTCAAAATCAGGATGTACACTGACAGCTTGGTTAGCAGGTAAAGTCCATGGAGTGGTGGTCCAAATAACCACATGAGCAGGAATATTTTGATCTGCACCTGAGAAGTGTTGTAAAAATTCAGCAGCGTTATGTGCAGTGAATTTCACATCGATTGCAAAAGAAGTTTTATCTTGATATTCGACTTCAGCCTCGGCCAAAGCGGAACCACTGGCAACACTCCAATAAACAGGTTTGAAGCCACGCTCTAAATGACCGTTTTCAATAATCTTGCCCAGTGCTCTTACTGTATCTGCCTCTATCTGATAATTCATCGTCAGATAAGGATTTTCCCAGTCAGCAAATACTCCTAAGCGAACAAAATCTTCAGATTGTTTATTCACTTGCTGTTGAGCATATTCTCGGCACGCTTGGCGAAAATCTTTTTCACTGATCTTATGTCCGGGCTTGCCTTTCTTTTTTTCCACCATGACTTCAATCGGCAGTCCATGGCAATCCCAACCTGGTACCAGTGGCGTGTCATAACCATCCAGGGTTTTACTTTTAACGATAATGTCTTTTAAAACTTTATTTACCGCATGACCGATATGAATGTCACCATTAGCGTAAGGAGGTCCATCATGTAGGATGAATTTTTTATCACATTGGGCACAGACAGTGCGAATATGTTGATAAATATTCATAGCTTGCCATTGCTTGAGCATTTCAGGCTCGCGCTGAGCAAGATTTCCTTTCATAGGGAAATCTGTTTTTGGAAGGTTAAGCGTCGCTTTGTAATCCTGAGTCACGGAGTGATTCATCCTTTTGAAAAATAGTTTTTGGCCTGTTCCACATCAATTTTTATTTGTTCTAATAATGTGTCCAAACCTGAAAATTTTTGTTCTTCCCTAATTTTTTTATAAAAGCGTATGTTAAGCCGCTGTCCATACAAGTCTTCGTCACAATCAAATAAATGCACTTCGCATTGATCACGTGTGCCATTTACGGTGGGTCGATGGCCAACATTGGCCACACCATTCCATTGTTTGTGTGCAGACTGAGCGCTTACTGCAAACACACCATGTAATGGTAATGTTTGGCGATGCAGTAATATGTTGGCCGTAGGAAACCCTATTGTACGTCCTTTTTTGTCTCCATGAAAAACTTTACCTGAAATAGCATAAGGGCGTGTCAGCAGTTGGCTGGCTTCTGTAAATAGCCCCTGTTTGAGCTTATCTCGAATCAGCGTACTGCTAATACGTGCATGTCCCAGCTGGATGGATTCTGTATCTGTCACTTCAAAGTGACAGTTGGCGGCCATTTCTCGTAGTAAATGGATGTCCCCCTGACGCTGATAGCCAAATTTGAAATCATCACCCACGTAGAGTTTCTTAATACCGAGTGACGTCAAGAGAATATCTTGCACAAAGTCCTCAGCCGGCATTTGTGCCAAATGCTGATTAAATCTGAGCACGACACAGATATCTGGGCCTAATTCTTTTAGATGTTGGAGTTTTTCACGCAGTGTAAAGAGTCGCGCAGGTGCTTGTTCACGCAAAAAATATTCTTTAGGCGTGGGTTCAAAAGTGATCACTATTGAGCTGAGCTGGCGACGGCGTGCATCGTCTATCACATGATGAATAATCGACTGATGGCCCTGATGGAGTCCATCAAAGTTTCCAATCGTCGCAATAGACTGTTGCCCAAGAGTGGGCAAAAATTGATTGCCTCGAATTACTTTCATGCCAGATTAATCAGATTCAAGTTTGAGATGGGAAGGTTTAATACCGAGTGCCCATAATAACCAACTGTAAGTAACGACACCAAGTGCGATGAAGCCGAGTAGTGAGCTTACTCGCATATCTGTTTCCCAGCTGGCCCAGGTCTCCACTTCAGGGAGAAATTTATTCAGTATGTAAAACATGATCATCGCGCTAATAAATACCTTATTGGCTAATGAAAAAGTCGATTGCATGAATGTTATAACTCGTTGGCGATGTAACATGATGTACAGCAGAGCCGCGTTTACATAAGCAGATAAAGAAGTTGCTAGGGCCAAGCCTGCATGACTGCCAGTAATTTCATAATGTACGAATAACCAAACAAATAGTAAATTCAGCACTATATTTGTCAGCATGGCGATGACACCGATTTTGACTGGTGTCTTAGTGTCTTGGCGAGAAAAGAAAGCGGGAGCCAATATTTTGATAAAAATGAATGCCGGTAAACCTAGGGCATAAGCCATTAAGCTGAGGCTGGCCATCTGTGTGTCAAAAGGAGTGAACTCACGATATTGCACCAAGCTTGAGAGTATCGGTGAGGCCAATGCAACCAAGCCCATCATGGCTGGAATGGCAATCACCAGAGACAAACGTATGGCCCAGTTCATGGTGTGACTGAAGCTCTCGCTTTGTTGCGCCACATGTTGTTTGGATAGCAATGGTAGTATCACTGTGGCAGTGGCAATGCCAAATAAAGCCAACGGCAACTCGACAAAACGATCCGAGATATACAGCCAACTAATACTGCCTTCTGCCAAGAAGGAAGCGATCATGGTATCGATGAGCAAATTAATTTGTACGATGGAAGATCCAAAGATGGCTGGCAACATGAGTGTGAATACTTGTTTCACCCCAGCTTGATCACCAGACAATTTGAATTTTGGAAAGCCTTTGGCGCGGATTAAAAATGGGATCTGAAATGCCAGTTGCGCGATGCCCGCAATAAAAACTCCCCAAGCCAAAGCCGTCACAGGATTTTCTAATTTGGGGGCCAACCAGATAGCGGCGGCAATTAATGAGATATTTAACAAGACTGGGGTTAAGGCTGGTACTGCGAAGCGTTGCTTAATGTTCAAAATACTCCCCGACATAGCGGTGAGTGAGATGAATAGCAGATAAGGGAAAGTGATCTTAAGCATGTCACTGGCGAGCACTTGTTGCTCCGGATCATCAAAACCGGGTGCAAAGATAAAAATGAATACTGGAGAGGCGAGTACCCCAATTACAGTGACTATCAACAGAATAACCGCTAACACGCCACTCACATGATTGATGAGGCGTTGAAAGGCATTGTCACTCTCATGCAGTTTTTCCGACATCACTGGCACGAAAGCCTGTGAAAAAGCTCCTTCAGCAAATAAGCGGCGCAGAAAATTAGGAATCCTGAAGGCGACAAAGAATGCATCGGTACCGGCATTGGCACCAAATAGGATAAAAATGACAGCGTCACGCACATATCCAAAAATTCTGGATATAAAGGTAAGACTGCCGACCAGTAAAGTCGATTTAAGCGGTTTTTTGCTCATTTATTCGAGTGATTGTGAGAGATTAGTCCTTAACCCTAACCTTGAGGGCTAATTAGCGACACTATACATGATTAGAAGGTTGACATTTTACAGTGAAAATCGCATAGTACCGCGCCCTTGATCAAAGAATAGAACATAGAGGAAAGATTTTGGCTAATATCGCTTCAGCAAGAAAAAGAGCTCGTACTTCAGAGAAATCGCGCCAACGTAACGTTGCTATGCGCTCGAAATTCCGCACGCACCTTAAAAACATCGTGAATGCTATCGAAGCAGGTAACAAAGAAGAAGCCTCTAAGCTTTATCAAGACTCTATATCTGTGATTGACTCTACCGCATCTAAAGGCTTGATCCACGCCAATAAAGCGGCTCGTCATAAGCAAAGATTAAATGCGCGTATCCGCGCAATGGCTTAATCACTTAAGCTAAAGTCTGCCCTCGACGCACACTGCGTTGGCACGCACCCCCCATTTCCCATAAAACACATAAGAACCTCAATCTTATGTTCTCTATCGGTATACGCCTGTATGCCTTGTCGCTGTGCGCCAGATGAATGTTCAGATGTGCATCCAGAACCATTTAACGACTTTTCGGTTCACACGTTCGCCTTAGTGCGGCCGAACGCATTGATTTCTTAACTGATCTCTTGATAGCGTAATACGGATAATAGGGAAATATTATTCACAGAGTTAACCAGCCATAATGTCAGATAGTCGACAGGCGTTTCATCAGCAACTTATCTATATATAGAAGCATTTAATCACACTTTTGGCGAATATCATGCACTTTCACGGCATGATGATGGATTTCCGTATTGCTTCAAAGAGGCTGTCAGACCAGAGCTAGATTATCGCGATGAATTAATTCTGATTCATCCACGTAGCCGAGAATCTCCTCGATTTCTCCTGAGGCGCGGCCTTTGATGAGTTCAACTTCCTGCGAACTGTAATTGATCAGCCCGCGTGCAATCTCTTTACCATGATGATCACAGCAAGCGACTAAATCGCCACGTTGAAAAGTGCCTTTTACCGCACTCACTCCCACCGCTAATAGACTAGCGCCGCCAGAATTTAGTACACGACTGGCCCCCTCATCTAATTCTACACTGCCAACAACTTGCAGTTGATTAGCGATCCACTGTTTGCGAGCAGTTAGCGGTTCAATGGTTGGATGTATGGTGGTGCCAACATAGTTATCATCTGCCACGTTGAGTAATGCATGACGATCCTGTCCGGATAAAATTATGGTGGTTGTGCCGGAACGTTCAGCGCGACGTGCGGCAGCAATCTTGGTAATCATGCCACCACGTCCTAATGTGTGATGAGAAGGTCCTGCCACTAAATCCAATAATGGATCATTAGCCGAACATTCTTTGATCAATTCTGCATCTTTGAACTGTTGTGGATTCTTGTTGTAAACGCCGGCTTGATCAGTGAGGATAATGAGCCGATTTGCATCGATCAGGTTGGCAACTAGCGCTGCCAAGTTGTCATTGTCGCCGAAACGAATTTCATCAGTGGCCACCGTATCATTCTCATTGACGACGGGAATAACACCTAAATCAAGTAAGGTGCAGAGTGTTGAACGCGCATTGATATAGCGACTGCGATCACGTAAATCATCATGGGTGAGCAGAATTTGAGCGCTATGTAGGTTGTGCGCTTGCAAATA
>CBFHSW010000040.1:0-7576 GCA_965658595.1 Gammaproteobacteria bacterium
TTAGGCATCATCTTCTCGACATTAGCGACACGTGCCAATGAGGTTTGACCGATTTTCCATCGGTAAGGAGTGTTAGAAGTGCGCACTATAGTTGGCATCACTGCAGTCTTGCCTTTGAGTGCAAATTCAACAGCGGCCTTGCCAACGGCATAAGCCTGATCAACATCTGTTTTTGAAGCGATATGACGTGCAGCACGTTGTAAATAGTCGGATACCGCCCAGTGATATTTAAAACCGGTTTCATCTTTAATCATCTGAGCCACCACAGGAGCAACGCCACCTAATTGTTTATGACCAAATGCATCCACACTGCCCGCGTCTGCTAAGAATGTTCCATCTTTATAACGAGCGCCCTCAGAGACGACGATGGCACAATAGCCATAATCTTCCACACATTGTTTTACGCGTTTCATGAAAGCTGTTTTGTTGAAGGCAACTTCTGGGAAAAGTATGATATGAGGTGCATCGCCTTCTTCTTCAGCGGCTAATCCACCTGCTGCAGCAATCCAGCCAGCATGGCGTCCCATCACTTCCATCACAAATACTTTGGTCGAAGTCTTGGCCATAGAGGCCACATCGAAGCCGGCTTCTCTTATTGATACTGCCACGTATTTAGCGACCGAACCAAAGCCGGGGCAGTTGTCTGTCACAGGCAAGTCGTTATCTACCGTCTTAGGAATGCCGATGCATTGAATGGGATAACCTAATTTTTTGCTGATTTGAGAGACTTTGTTGGAAGTGTCTTGAGAGTCTCCACCGCCATTGTAGAAAAAATAGCCTATGTTATGCGCTTTGAATACTTCGATGAGACGCTCGTATTGTTGGCGACTTTCCTCATAACTTTTTAGCTTGTAGCGACAAGATCCAAATGCGCCTGATGGTGTATGTTTGAGTGCAGCAATAGCACGTGCACTCTCTTTTGAAGTATCGATAAGATCTTCCGTGAGAGCCCCAATAATCCCGTTGCGTCCCGCATAAACTTTACCTATTTTATGTTTATTCTTACGGGCCGTTTCTATGACTCCACAGGCACTGGCGTTGATGACTGAGGTGACTCCTCCGGATTGCGCATAAAATGCATTCTTTTCGCTCATGGTTTGTCCTTGAAAGTAGTGGCAAAAGTGAGTTGGACCATCGATCGCTACACACTGTAAAAATAATATGAGGGTTTTAAGCACTTAATAATAACGTATGTGGTGATGCACCTCACCTTTATGTCAGAATATGCAAGATCAGACATTTGCGAAAGAGGGTGAATTGTTTCACAAACCGCTTTTGCTGTGCGACCATTTACGACGCAGAAACTTCATGACGTATGACACCCTAGAGCTATGACATTAATCAGTTTTGCTAATTGGTCATACTGCTCAGGCGTTAGAAATAAGTCTAGCTAGACAATATTATAATTATAAAAATCTAAGGATTAAGGAGACAATACCAATGCGAGTTATTTTATTAGGTGCACCAGGCGCCGGCAAAGGCACTCAGGCCAACTTTATAAAAGAGCATTATGGTATTCCGCAGATTTCAACAGGGGATATGTTGCGAGCCGCAGTTAAAGAAGGCACAGAACTCGGGATGGCGGCCAAAAAAGTCATGGATGCAGGTGGCTTGGTTTCAGATGAACTTATCCTCGGACTAGTGCGGGAAAGAATTCAACGTGATGATTGCGAAAATGGATTTTTATTCGATGGCTTCCCACGCACACTTGCTCAAGCTGAAGCTATGAAAAATCAGGGGGTAAAAATAGATTCAGTGGTCGAGATCGTAGTCGGCGATGAGGAAATCATTAAGCGTATGAGTGGACGCTGGGTGCATCCAAGTTCAGGGAGAACCTATCACGTTATATATAATCCACCACATGTTGAGGGTAAGGACGATCAGACAGGCGAAGCATTGATTCAACGCGAGGATGATAAGGAAGATACTGTTCGCGAGCGTCTTCGTGTTTATCATGAGCAGACCAAGCCTTTATCAGATTACTACTCAAGTTGGTCTGAGCAACAACATGACAATGCTCCTGTCTATGTCACTGTAGACGGTATCGGTCAGGTGGATGAAATCAAGCAACAAATTTTTGCAGCACTCAAATAAGCTCAATATTTGATATGGATGTTATTTTTTTCATTGTGATGTTTCTATGTCTAATCTGGTTTTGGTCAGATGGGACTCGCTCTCGTGAATTTACTATTAACTACTGCCAGTCATTTTGTAATCAAAATCATGTGCAATGGTTAGATCAATCGATACATGTGAAAAAAACATTTCCAACACGCAAGAATGGACATGTGATTCTGCGTCGTTTTTATGCCTTTGAATTTAGTATCGATGGTACAGACCGTTATAATGGTGTAGCAATCGAATGTAAGAATAAGATTGAATATCTCTCTTTATTGCATCCGGATGGCGAGATCATTCACGGACAGATAAATCCTAAGATATTAGGACGCTTTGGATGAGAGCAAATAAAAAGTAGTACAAGAATGTTCACAACAGCCTATGACAAAAACAGTTCGCCTGACTAACAAACAAAAATCATTCTGCGTGCAGGATCATGAGACCATTCTTGAAGCGGCGATTCGCGCCGGTGTGAGTCTCAATTATGGTTGCAGTAGCGGAACATGTGGATTGTGTATGGCGCGTTTAATAGAAGGGCAGGTCACAGAAATACGAGCGCATGAGTTCGGCATGTCTGAGGCGGACAAGTTACAGGGTAATATCCTCACTTGTACCAATACGCCCAGCAAAGACTGTGAAATTGAGGCCGTGAGTAGTGATGATCCGAGTGAGATTCCTGTTCAGACTATAGAAGTCAAAGTCCGCAAGGTGGAGCAGCTCTCCAGAGAAGTACATCGACTCACTGTGCAAACACCACGAACTAAACGCTTACGTTTTCTGGCTGGCCAATATGTTGAATGTGAGATTGAAGGGGTGGGTCGTTGCCAATTATCCATCGCTAGCTGTCCATGCGAGGATCGTTTAATTGAGTTTCATATGCGTGTAGGACCTAACGATGTGGTCGCGAATGCGGTGGTGAACACCATGCGTAAGGGGGACAGCATGTTGCTGAATGGGCCTTACGGAGGTTTTGTTTTTCAAGAGAGAGCCTCGCGCCCTATCATTATGTTTGCCTTCGATATTGGTTTTGCTGCTATTAAAAGTCTGCTGGAACATCTCACAGCACAGGAACAAGAGTCTGATATCATGTTGATATGGATGGCGTGCAGTGATGGGGGTTTATATCTGCATAACTTATGTCGTTCATGGACAGATGCACTGGATGGGTTTGAGTACACGGGCATAATACTGCAACAATCGCCTCAAGCCCTAGCTCAACACCCGCAAATGAGTTGCCAGATTGTAGAAAAACACTTAACTGAGGCATTGCGAGAGCATGAAGATCTATCTGGTCATGATATCTATGTGTGTGCACCGGCACCTGCTCAGATGTTATTCGAAGATATTTGTCAGCAAAAAAACTATAACCCACAACGTTTATTTGCAGAATCAGTGCGTGGCAATCAAGATTTGTCATGTATGGTGGTAGATGAGGAGATGGTGCAAAAGTAATCGGCTGTTATGCGCCTCATTAATGGCTTGTCACAGACAGCTTATCACTTAGGCCTACACATCAGATGCTACAAAACATGGTTGCACATGCTTGTGCATGCAAGTCTGGGGTAATTTAGACCAGTCACTGGTTGAAGTCTGTTTTGAATCTATTTACTGTGCAGCGTACTATTTTAAGTTAACTCGATATGGCGGACTCATGCAGAGCCGTCACACATTTAAAGGTAAAAACTATGTACTACCAAACAATGATTTCAGCCGATGAGCTGAACACTATTATCAACGACGACAATGTACGTGTATTTGATTGTCGTTTCAGTCTTAAAGATCCACAGGGTGGCATCAAAAGTTTTAATGCAGGCCATCTGCCGAATGCACAGCATGCTGATATGGATACACAATTATCTTCAGCCATGACTGAAACTAGTGGCCGTCATCCCTTGCCTGATCCTGAGGTGTTTTTGGAGCAAATCAGACAATGGGGAATTTCTAATGATACACAAGTCATCGCTTATGATGATATGTCTGGAGCATTTGCGGCGCGCCTGTGGTGGATGATGCGCTGGTGTGGGCATGAAAAAGTGGCGGTATTAAATGGTGGGATGTCTAAATGGACAGACCAAGGCTATCAACTCTCACAAGACACAGCCTCTTTTTCCGCTAGTGAATTCAACGGCCAAGCGAATATGGAATGGTGTGTGGATATTGATACCGTGGCCACTCAAATGGAAGCCAATGCAATTACTTTGATTGATGCAAGGAGCGGTGATCGTTTCACGGGTAAAGACCAAAACACAGATCCTGTGCCAGGGCATATTCCCGGTGCGACTAGCTTACCTTTCCCGGGCAATTTAAGTGCTGATGGGGAGATGGCATCACCAGAAGTGATTCGTGCTCGGTTTGAAGCTGCCATAAAAGAACAACCATTTAATAATGTCGTCAACATGTGTGGTTCAGGTGTCACAGCTTGTCATAATCTATTGGCACAGGCAGTGGCAGGACTACCACCTATGAAAATATTCATCGGTTCATGGAGCCAGTGGACGCGTGATAAATCACGTTCTGTAGCAACAGGTGAGTAACACCAGCAAGCATGGTAACGAGCTAAGGATGTTTATATGAAATATTGCAGTCAGTGTGGTTCCGATAAAATCAGGCATACAATTCCTGAAGGTGACAATCGCTTACGTCATGTCTGCCCTGACTGCGGTACTGTATTTTATGAAAATCCTAAAATTGTGGCTGGGTGTGTAGCTGAGTGGGAAGGTAAAATATTACTATGTAAGCGTGCTATCGAGCCACGTCTAGGTACGTGGACATTGCCTGCTGGTTTTATGGAAAATAAAGAAACCATTCAAGAAGCAGCTGCACGTGAAACACAGGAAGAGGCCATGGCTGAGATTATCGATCAGCAGATTTATATGATTTATAACCTGCCACATATCAGCCAGGTCTATGTGATGTTCAAAGGTGAAGTCAAAGATGGTATGGCAAGCCCTGGTATAGAGAGTTTGGAGACCGCTTTTTATGATGAGGCTGACATTCCTTGGGATGATTTATCTTTCCCGATTATTAATGAGACGCTGAAATTATATTTTGAAGATCGTCGAAGAGATGCATTTCCGTTGCATACTGGAGAAATTCGACGTGTATCACCCGAGTTAATAGAAACGACTCGTTACGAGCCTTAAATTATGTCATCGCAACAGCTACTGAGTGTGATCGAGCTAGGCGGTTACCCTGAAGCCACACATGTGTATAAGGAATTTGCATACCAAGTGACTCAGGAATACAACACCCGCAAGGCGATTTCCTATCTTAAAAAAAATCAAGTAGATGTGATCGTAGCGGAGTTCAACTATCAACACACTTTTCGTGATCGCTTGAGTAATTTGGAATCCTTGATTGCTGCCGCTCAGAAAATCGAAGACGTTAAATTCATCGTCTTGTATGAAAAAGAGTTTGAGGGTTATTTAGATAAAATCCGCCAACAATTCACGTTCAATATTGAGTTGGTATTTCCTATTACAGCAGAAAAAATGCGCGCGGCATTAACTAGCTTGCAGACTTAGGCATCGACATCAGGAATCAATTGGCTCTCTAATTTTTTAATAGAGTCTTTGAGCACAAGCTTTTTCTTTTTCAAGCGCTTCAACTGTAAATGATCCACATAATTAGATTGAGATAATGCATGGATGGAGTCATCTAGATCTTTATGATCAATGCGTAATTGCATAATGGTCTGAACTACAGCGGTTTGATCATTATCTCTGGACATTGTTATTTTTTAGCTCCACCTAGACAAGGAGGAGAAGGTCGTACGGCACCATTTTTTTCGTTCCACTCTTGGGGAGTATAGGTATGCATAGAGAGAGCGTGCACTGGGCCATCGAGTTCATCTTGTAGTAGCTTATTAATCAGGCGATGGCGTGCGATTAACATTTTGCCTTCAAATTCTGGACTTACGATAGTGAGCTTAAAATGCGACTCAGAACCTGGAGCGACATTATGCTGGTGACTCTCATTCACAACCTCAAGATACTCAGGTTGGATGGTGTCAGTAATTTTAGATTCTATAGCGTTTTGTATTTTCATGTTCAGCAGTTTTGAAGTTAAGTCTCAAGAAATATTTAAATTTTTTCAAAATCCTATCAAGGCTCGATATTAAGAAATTTCAGAGTATTACTATGGGTATCATGGCACAACTGCTCCAACTCATCACCACGATGATCAGCAATGTGCTGGGCAATATGAGGCAGAAAACTCGGCTCGTTACGATTATCCTTGGGGCGAGGTTGATAGGTGCGTGGGATTAAATAAGGCGCATCGGTCTCAATCATGAGTCGGTCATGCGGGATCAACTTTACTAATTCATGCAAATGAGTGCCACGCCGCTCATCACAAATCCAACCTGTGATGCCTATATATAAATCCATTTCTATATAACGTTCTAATGCTATACGAGACCCAGTAAAACAATGCACCACCGTAGGCCCAAGTGCATGTTGGTATTCTTTAAGGATCGCAATAAAATCCTCGTGCGCATCACGCTCATGTAAAAACAGAGGCTTGTTCAATTCGATGGCAAGCTCAATTTGTTGGCGAAAAGCATGCTGTTGTTGGTCCAGTGTGGAAAAATTCCGATGATAATCCAAACCGGCCTCACCGATGGCTTTAACACGATCTGATTGGGCTAGTTGAGTCAATGTGTCGAGTGTGTCCGCCTGCCAACTTTTGGCACAATGAGGATGTACTCCTACGGTAGCATACATTCCTGCCTGATGGCGTTCGGCGAGCTCTACCGCAAAGCGACTGTCATCCTGATCGGAACCACTGACAAGAAAGTGACTGACACCTGCCAGTTGAGCGCGTGCCAACAAGGCCTCTTCGTCGTTGCGGAATTTAGAGCTTGTGAAGTTAAAACAAAGATCAAACAGTTGCATCATCTTCCTTTAACTTTGGGTTAGTATCAGTGTTACTTGCTTCAGATTGTTGTTCGTTTTTGAGTGCTAAACAGATTTTACAAAATTCATGTTCATCCTCTTTAAGTATCAATTGGCAATCGATGCAAAGATTGAAATGTTCGGCAGCGAGGTCAGAATTAATTGATACACGATCATCAAATACAAAACAATTGCCATGCCAGTGCGCGCCTTTGCTTTGTTTTAAATATTCGATAATGCCTCCGTGCAATTGATAGATATTGTCTAAGCCTTGCTTCTCGAGATAAGGCCCAGCTTTTTCGCAACGGATGCCACCAGTGCAAAATGTCACTATTGGTTTATCTTTAGGGAGTGTCTGGATTTGTTCATTTTTGGTTTGTAACTTTCTAAAACGACGTAAATCTAGCTGTGTCGCGGTATCGAATGTGCCTAACTGGTATTCAAAATCATTGCGCAGGTCCAGAAGGATAAAGTCACGTCCTTCATCCAGCCATTTCTGTAATTCTTTAGGCGCAAGATATTGATGATCACAGTCTCCGACTTTGATCGCAGGATCTTCTATG
>CBFHSW010000041.1:0-19392 GCA_965658595.1 Gammaproteobacteria bacterium
ACGATCGTTCAATCTAGTGAGGTTGCAAGAAAACGTGAATTCCCGCGCAAGCATTTCAATATTAGTGTTTCAGGTCATTTGCGCGCAGAAAAAGATCCTCTCAGAACAGCCATAGCTGTGCGCTCACTACCCTCATTCAGCAAAATCCACGTTTTGCATTTCGGTCATGCTCATACACCTGCTTGGGCACATAGAGCGCGCTTTGAGACAGCTAGAAATCGTCGTTATCAGTGGCTAGGTGGGCTCAAGCAACAACAATGGTTCAGCCAACTTCAACGCTCACAATTAATGGTATTGTCGTCCTTACAAGAAGGTGGCGCCAACGTAATCTCTGAAGCATTAACAGCTCAACGACCTATTTTAGCTTCCTATATTCCTGGCAACATCGGTTTATTGGGTGAAAATTATCCTGGTTATTTTGATGCTGGCGATACTCTCGCTCTGAGAAATTTGCTACTCAAGTCAGAAAATGATGCTAAATTTTTCTCCACTCTCACTTTGGCATGCCTGAAAAGACAACCGCTATTTTCAGCGTCACATGAACAAGCATGCTGGAGGCGCTTGTTAGCGCAAATCAACTGAACATCCAATAAGCATTATCGGTCAGGCATCATAAATCACCTAACAATTGATTAAACGCTATGAGCCAGTAGAATAATGATTATTCAATAGCGTCCTCAGGTATACATTGATACAGCAAAGATCTAAGCTTTTCATATTGTTATACACACGATAACCATACTTTGCATTTACATCCTTATGTTTGAAAAAATTAATGTCCTAATAGCAGATTATCAACATCTCTTTGCTATGTTAGGTGTGGTATCCATCATTGTTTTTATTATGAGTTTAATAGCCATTCCGGCGATTATTAAAAAACTGCCAGTAGACTATTTTGTTAATAAAAACACCATATGCCAGCAACCATGGCATCTTCGTATTATCAAGACGACTGTCAGAAATACTCTTGGCATAGTGCTGATATGCGCTGGACTTATCATGCTCATTACTCCGGGACAAGGATTATTGAGTATTTTGGCTGGTGTTTTTGTCTGTGACTTTCCCGGCAAAAGAAATTTTGAGCGTTGGTTAGTACTCAAGCCATCGGTGAAAAATAGTTTAAACTGGATACGACGCAAGCAGAATTGTGAAGAATTCATCATTGATTAAATGAACTCATCACAGTCACTCAAAAAGATGAATACACTGAGGTTGAACTAATGACTACGTTATTTGAAAAAATTATTGCTCGTGAAATACCTGCAGATATTCTCTATGAAGATGAATATTGTCTGGCATTCAGCGACATATCACCACAAGCTCCATTGCATATATTACTGATACCTAAAAAATGCATTCCAAAATTATCTTATAGCGAGAGTGATGATCAGGCGTTATTAGGACATTTAATGTTGAAGGCAGGAGAAATTGCCGAGCAAGCCGGCTATAAGGATTGTTTCAGAGTTGTGATCAACAATGGAGAGGAAGTCGGTCAAACCGTATTCCACTTACATTTACATATATTAGCGGGAAGAGCGTTTACTTGGCCACCGGGTTAATCATGATATTTCTTTTCAATCCAATCAATCATTGTCTGTAATCGACTGGGGTGAGGAGAATCTTTTTTCAACTCTGTTAGGCTATATTTGATCTCCCGCATCAAATTAGTAGAACTATCTAATTTATCTTTTAGATAGGCAATTTCTTTAGCAGAACGCCCTGCTAAGGTCACCAGCTCATCTCTACTCAACTCGGAGGGAGGCTTATCAGAGATATGTTGATTGGTGGTTTTTTTGATTTTTTTTACCCAAGACACCATATCAGCATCATCTGTGCTTACTTGAGGGTATTTTTCGACCAAGTCATCAATGTGAATCTGTCCTTTGACCATAGCCAGTTCACCCTTATCTATCACGGTCTTCAATTCTCGATGGGTAACACCCACTAGCTTTGCAGCCTTCGCCACTGAGATAAAACACCCCATAATTAGTCCCTAATATTAAGTTGTATCAATTAGTTATCTATACATATCGGCCTATATGAATTCCACTCTCGTACATGCCTTGGACATTTTATCGCGAATCTGACAGCGTTGTATGAAAACTTTAAAACAATTTAAGCGCTTAATCTTGTGTGAATGTTTGAGCGTTTTGTATAAATAACCATCAAAATATTGCATAAAATGATGATAAAACCTTGGTATCTGCTCTAATTTTACTTATTATAGGTGAGGCCTTTTGGGGTAGCAGTGTTTACATCATAATTAAAACTAAAATACTGTTGCAGCTTTGGTGCTTAATTTTTGTTTACAAAAAACTTCAACACAATATTTGAATATTCAACATCGGAGTTATAAGAAAATGCAAGACAAACTAATCAAATCTCTACAGGTACTCGCTATGGCCGGTACAGTGGCTTTCACTGCAGGTTGTGCAACTTCTCAACAAGACGCAGCTGCTCTAGCAGAAGTTCGTGACATCGCAAATGAAGCTCTACGTACAGCCAACACTGCTGCATACAATGCTGCCAACGCTAAAGATATGGCTTTAGGCGCACAAGAGACTGCTGATGATGCACTCAGCTTAGCGGTTTCAGCACAGTCTACCGCTGATGCGAATTCACGTCGCATGAACGTAATGTTCCATAATTCAATGAAAGGTAAGTAATTTTCATTACTTGTATACATTGAATACAAAAAAGCCCCGATTTGCGGGGCTTTTTTTTTGAGCTTAATATCGTGAACTATCCTGAATAACTCGCTTTATAAGCAAATGTTAAACTAGTCATTGGCATCATTGATTACACATCTAATTAATCCCTGTCTAAGCAACTCCTCATACTTTATCACCTGACAGTTTTTGAATTACTCAAGAGCTTCCTTAATATTATTATTGATCTGCTCACCTGATTCTTTATTTGGTCTAATGGCCAGCGCTTCACTAGTTTTCTTCTGCCTTGACGAAATTACAATGGGTATGCCAGTTTTGATACGTGCTTCATGATAACCCTTCTCCCAAGAAATTTTATAATCGTAGTACTCTTTTTCTTGTGTTTGCACAATAATTGAACGAACAAATTCAGTTAAGTTGCTAGAAGTGGCGAGTGTTTGCTCCTCTATCTCAGAATGTGCTTCTAACAAGAGTTGGTCACCTAACCAAGCCGCTTTGTAAGGATGGTTAACAATATTTACCGCTGTTTTTACGGGCACTTCGGAGAATAAAGCTTCAATACCTTGAGGATGCAGGCGAATACAACCATGCGTTACGCGCATGCCGATACCCTCAGGTACATTGGTACCATGAATTAAGTACCCCGCTAATCCTAGACGTAATGAGTAATCCCCTAGAGGGTTATCTGGACCGGGTGGAACCACTCTGGGGAGTGGGTCATTGTTTTCTTCATGCTCTTTACGAATCGATTCAGGGGGATACCAGTTGGGTTTTTTATGTTTAGCACTGATATGAGTCGCTGCTAATGGTGTGCTCCATTGTTCACTTTTACCAACACTAATAGCATAGGTCGACACACTCCTAAGATTTTCATCATCAGACTGAGGCTCATGGAAATAATACAATCTTAGTTCTGCCAAATTAATGACAATCCCTTTTTGTATTGAAGGCAATATATATTGTGCTGGCACAGTAATCACTTCACCAGCATTAGGTATCCAAGGATCGATGTTTTTATTAGCATCTACCAACTCTTGAAAACCCATTTGGAGATCTTGAGCTAGCTGTAAAAAGTATTCACCCTCGTTAATAGTATAAGTGTAACTCTCGCCCACCACGTTTTCACCTAATTGATAAGTGTAAGTCGCAGAATGTCCATGGTTATAAAACACCATTAAAGCGATAAGAATTATGACATGATGAATTTTCATTACAGTTCGATCTCTCAAATCAAATTTTAAACTCAGATTAGTTTATGTTCATGATTAATCTTGGACTGCGATATCTACAGCTTGTTCCATAATATCAAACACCCAGTCTATCTGTTCAGGCTCAATGACATAGGGCGGCATGAAGTACATCACGTTCCCTAGAGGCCTCAATAGACACTGTTTATTCAATGCATAATGATAGGCTTTAAGACCCCGTCTTTGTTGCCATGGAAAAGCTTCCTTAGTGTTTGCATCTGCTACCATCTCTACAGCAAATATCATGCCTGTCTGGCGTATGTCACCAATGTTTTTATGCCCTCTAAAACGCTCACCATTATGTCTTATACGTTCTATTAAGGTTTGATTATTGTTTATCACATCGTTCTTTTCAAACAATTC
This sequence comes from Gammaproteobacteria bacterium, assembly GCA_965658595.1. Classification (GTDB taxonomy): domain Bacteria; phylum Pseudomonadota; class Gammaproteobacteria; order UBA4575; family UBA4575; genus UBA1858. The sequence continues at coordinate 4,280 of CBFHSW010000041.1, forward strand.
CAAAGTCGCTAATGCCGCGGCACACGCTAATGGGTTTCCAGTATATGAATGCGAATGTAAAAACGCTCTGAGGCTTGTATATTCATCATAAAAGGCATCATACATCTGATCTGTTGTGACCACTGCTGAAAGAGGCAAATAACCGCCTGTTAAGCCCTTAGACAGACAGATGAAATCTGGAGAAATGCCAGCTTTTTCACATGCAAACAAGTGACCTGTTCTACCGAAGCCTACGGCGACCTCATCAGCAATTAAATGCACATCATAGTGGTCACATGCGGCACGTAATAACTGCAAGTAACGCTTATCATACATACGCATAGACCCTGCACACTGTACTAAAGGCTCTACTATTACAGCGCTAATTTCATCATGATGTTGGGCTAGAGTTTCTTCCATTGCGATAAAACAACGATCAACGTAATCGTCTACTGATTCACCTTCAGGCTTATCATAATTATCAGCACCCTGAACGGTAATGACATCTAATAGCAAATCTTGATAGGTATCTTTATATAATTCAACATCACCGACCGATAATGCTCCGATGGTTTCACCATGGTAAGAATTCTTTAGTGCTACAAACTTTTTCTTATTTTCTTTCCCAACATTTCGCCAATAATGGAAGCTCATTTTTAGAGCCACCTCAATGGCGGAAGAACCATTGTCTGCATAAAAGCATTTATTAAGGTTAGCCGGTGTAAGCTGAACTAATTTTTCTGATAAATTAACCACAGGCTCATGTGTGAAACCCGCCAGTATCACTTGTTCTAGAGAGCCAGCTTGTTCTGCAATGGCTTGACTAATATACGGATTAGCATGACCAAATATGTTTACCCACCATGAACTCACCGCATCAAGATATTTATTACCCTCTGTATCATATAGCCATACCCCTTTACCACTTTTAATGGGGATGATTGGGAAGTCCTCATGATCTTTCATTTGAGTACATGGATGCCACACATGTTTTTTATCTATCTCAATCAATCGACGGGTTAATTCTGAGTTATCTTCCATAATTTTTCATTTGTAAATGACTATAAAACCGATAGGCCAATAAAAATGCCAGTACAGAAGCACTTATAAAAGGCATGAGTAGGTCTGCTTTGGCTGACCACCAGAAATGTATTATAGCAAGGATAGAAATCAAGTAGATGAGTTTATGTAGCCTTAACCAAGAGGTCTGCAGACGCGCTCTCATAGCATCTGTAGAGGTCACTGCTAGAGGTGTCAGTAAAATCAAATTAATTACACCTATGGTAATAAAAGGTCGTTCTTGTATATCTTCTAAAATCAACTCTAAATCAAACCATTGTTCCAGCACTATATATATTGAGAAGTGTGTGCAGGCATATACATAGCTGAACAGGCCTAGCATTCGACGTAGATGGATTAATGCAAGCAATTTAAACATCTTACGACATGGAGACACCATTAAGGTTAGCAAGAGAAAATATAGTGCAGCCTGCCCTGACTGATGCATTAAACTCTCAACAGGGTTAGCGCCGAGACTATCCAAGATAAAACCCAAAAACATATATAGCAATGGCAAACTGCTAAAGAAAAATACTCCCCACTTAAGAGTTTTCAATGACAATACAGACACTCCAAAAAAATATATTTGTGATACGCAAACCCATTTTATTAACGCTCATAAATTACATATCTGTTTGTTCATAAACATTTGAGAGTAAGCAGGCTTCAAGATAATTAATCTTAAAAACTTTATGGCATTAGATTATTAGGACTTAAAGGCTTTAAGAGATTGTTTGTGTATAGAGATTAATAGGACTTCAAGAAACATACGATAGTTCAAACTCACATCAAATATCTTTTTTTGTTCCAACAATTCCTGCCAAAAATTATTCACACATTCAACCGGAATCTTGTTTGCCAGCGCCAGTAAAGGTCGATAAAAATCGGGGTTTTCAAGACTAGTAGGATTATCTTGCGCTTTAATCCTCAGCAAATCTAATATAATACTTTGTAACCATGCACTTGCATGGACAAAAGGTATCGCTTCTATGGTTTTTGCCACACACATAGGATCTGCATCATATTCAAAAATACTTAAGAAAGAACGCATAGCAGTAATTCTTTGATCTAATAAGTCTGTCTCATGATATTGCAGCGCTTTCAAAGGTGCACCTTGAGCTACTCTCAATAGTGATTCCCACTGCCCATCATCGGACTGTTGATTGAGCCAATCTAAAGACGTTTGTTCTGCAGGCGGATGAAAAGTCTCTATTTGACAACGACTGCGTATGGTCGCTGGTAGCGACAATGATGAATCTGCAATCAGTATCAAATACGTATGTTCAGGAGGCTCTTCTAAAGTTTTTAACAGCGCATTAGCCGCGTTAACATTCAGCTGATGTGCAGACTCAATAACCGCAACTTTTGGCGCTTGGAAATGGCGTGTTAAATAGAGCTGCTGTATCAGTTCACGCACTTGATCAACTGATATAGTATTTTTTTCAGCACTAATCGATATGAAATCTGGAAATGTTTCTGCTTGGATAAGTAAACAATTCTTACACTCCCCGCAAGCACGCATATGGTTATCAGGTTGCTCACAAATCATTGCCGCAGCTAGCCTGCGAGCAAAGTCATGTTTCCCAACACCTGCTGGCCCCACGAATAGCATGGCATGAGCGAGACTATGATCCGCGATTAATCGGGCAAAATGTTCAGCTTGTTTTTGATGCCAAGGATAATGATGAGTGTTATTCATTGCTTATGGTCATGCGTGTTAGGTTAAATATTTTTGTATACGATGATATTTATGCATTCAAAAGAAGCAAATACTAGCGATTGACTAACATAGCTTTCAAATGCACTTGTATATCAGATTGCACCTGCGTGATTTCTTGTTCCGCATCGATCACACAAATACGTTGTGAATTCTGCTCTGCTAATTCTAGATATCCCTGTCTCACTTTAGAGTAAAAATCTAATTTTTCTCTCTCAAATCGATCTTTTTCACCGCGTTGAGACACTCGTTGTTGACTGGCAGACAAACTTACATCAAGTAGAAAGGTTTTATCTGGCTGCAGTCCCGATAATGAAAAATCACGCAACTGATCGATTTTTTGTGCGTCTATACCACGCCCATAGCCTTGATAGGCATATGTTGCGTCATAAAAACGATCACTCAATACCCAGTAACCCTTATCTAAAGCCGGCTCTATCACTTTTCTCACATGTTCTACACGAGCAGCAAACATTAACAATAACTCAGTATCTTCATGCATAGCCTGGAGTTGATTAGATAGCAGCAAATCACGTATTTTTTCACTCAACTCAGTACCACCAGGTTCACGCGTCCTAACAACATGACAACCACTTTGCTCTAGATAATCTTGTGTGAGCTGCATCTGAGTGCTCTTCCCAGAGCCCTCTATACCCTCAAGTGTAATAAATTGATTTTTCATATTTCAATTAAGTTGATATTCACGAACGGCTTGCACATGTTCACGATAGGTTTTTGAGAAGTAATGCGTGCCATCTTTTTTGGAAACAAAATACAAATCACCTGTCCATTCCGGATTCATTACAGCCATGATAGAGGCTTTACTCACCAGAGCAATAGGTGATGGCGGTAGACCTTTATTGACATAAGTATTGTATGGGTTAGCCGCTCTCAAGTGTTTACGAGTAAGGTTGCCATCAAAACTCTCACCTAATCCATAGATCACAGTTGGATCTGTTTGTAACCGCATATCTCTTTGCAATCGAGTTAAAAATACACCAGCAATACGTGCACGCTCATTAGGTACTGACGTCTCTTTTTCAACTATAGAAGCTAATATCAATGCTTCATAGGGCGTCTTTAATTTGACACTATGATCTCTAGTATCCCACGCTTCTTGTAACTGTCTCATTAAGAGCTGATGACTCTGTTGAAGAATCTGCATGTCAGTGATATCGGCATCAAAAGTATATGTGTTAGGGGAAAAAAGTCCCTCCAAAGATTCATGCTGTACGTTGAATCGCTGATATACTTGATTTAAGTCTGTAATAGTCTTAACAATCTTAGGGTGTTGCTGCAGCTCAGCTATAAAGTCCTTAAATCGTTTTCCCTCCACGATAGTAATTTGATATTTTTTTACTTTGCCAGAGACCAAATCAAGCAATATCTGTTGCGGGCTCTGAGACCTTGTAAAAACATACTCACCCGGTTTGATGCTTTGTGTTTGCTGTTTATAGGTCGCCCAGATTTTAAAATATATTGGATGCTGTATTAACTTTAATTGTTGTAATTGTGTTGTCACCGCACTGAAAGAAGCACCCTTGTTCACTAGGAACTCAACACTTTGCTGGGTATAAACATCGTCATTACTTGAACGCTTAGATTCGTGCTCACTCACAATTGGTGCATGCATATATGCACTCATATGACTTAGTATCATTAGCCCTACACTAAGCATTATCAATAATGATCCAACAATGAGTTTAAACATGTGTAGCCGATAGGAACCGCGCTGATATTTGTCGCTGAATCTCTTGTGTGATCGCTACCAGTGAATCACTGATAGAGATCGGTTGTTGTAAGAACTGCTTTACCGGCCACACCCCAATCACACTGTTACACACAAATATACTTTGTGCTTGTTTGATGTCATCTAAGGATAGAGTTTGTTGTGAACACTCAATATTCAACTGACTAGCATTAGCAAGAATCCACTCACGCAATACTCCATTTATGCCAGAGCCCTTTAATATTGGAGTTTTCCATCCATTAGCCGTTTGTATAAATACATTACTCATAGTACCTTCTATCACTTGCCCCTGATGATTGAGCATAAGCAACTCAGCACACTCAGGAGGCCATTCATAGCAGGCCATTACTTGTTCCAATCGATTTAAATGCTTGAGACCTGCCAATATCTCATTATCTGCTAGGCGAAATTCACTCACACCTAACTCAATACCATGTTGATAATATTCCTCAGGTATCTGTGGGCATGGACTTTTATATACTATACGACTAGTGCTCGTATCATGATGATCAAAACGATAACCACGAGTGCGAACACCGCGCGTTATAATCACTTTAATTACACAGTCTTCATACGCAGCAACTGTATCTATTTCTTGTCTGAGTAGATTCATATCTGGCACCGGTATATGCAAGCGTTCACAGCCTTGTTGTAACCGCTGACAATGCAGATCAAGCAATACCGGCTTGCCTAGATCACATAATATGGTCTCGAAAAGTCCGTCTCCATAAAGCAGACCTCGATCTTCTATCGATATGTTTTGGGCAGGTTCACCATTTACTAGCATAGTGTTTTCCAATCTGTTGGATAGTCTTTGTTGCTAAGTACTGATGATTTCATACCTACAGACAATTTAACAGGCAATATGCACACCGTTGAACCTAATGGTGGGATTTATATGAGACTAATAGAGATGTTCTAGGGATGCTAGAAGACAGTAAATTATATGAAGTTGTGAAAACTATGCGCTCAAAAGCCAATGCTATGCGCTATCAGCTTTTGAGCTTAACCTTAAATCTGCAAATATGTTAGATACTCTTAAAGATAAGAGTTCCGTTAGTGCCACCAAACCCGAATGAGTTAGAGACAGCCACGTCAATTTGCATTTCACGCGCATTATTAGGACAGTAATCTAAGTCACAGTCTGGATCTGGCGTTTCATAATTGATAGTCGGTGGTGCAATATTATTTTGTAATGCCAGCACAGAGAAAACAGCTTCCACTCCACCCGCAGCACCTAATAGGTGCCCAGTCATAGATTTTGAAGAGCTAATGGCCACCTTGTAAGCATGCCCACCTAATGCCGCCTTAAGACCTTCGGTCTCTGCAATATCACCTGCTGGTGTAGATGTTCCGTGAGCATTCACGTAATTAACTTGATCTGCATTTAACTCAGCGTCTCTAAGTGCATTACGCATGCAACGAGCAGCGCCTAGCCCACCTGCTGCTGGCTGAGTCATGTGATGAGCATCACTGCTCATACCATAACCCACTAGCTCACAGTAAATACGTGCTCCGCGCGCTTTGGCCATTTCATATTCTTCAAGCATGAGTACGCCGGCTCCATCACCAAGGACAAAACCATCTCGTCCCTTGTCCCATGGGCGACTAGCACCCTCTGGATCATCATTATGAGATGCACAGAGTGCCCGAGCTGCAGCAAATCCACCTACACCTAAATGACAGCTTGCCATTTCTGCTCCACCTGCAACCATTGCATCCACGTCACCGTAGGCAATCATTCTTGCCGCATCACCGATGCTGTGAGTACCTGAGGCACATGCTGAAACAATAGACATATTTGGACCTTGTAGACCAAACATAATAGAGAGGTTGCCTGCCACCATGTTAACAATGTTGGAAGGTACGAAAAATGGAGATATCTTTCTTGGTCCATTTTTCATGAAACTTGCATAGCTTTTTTCAATACCGGGCAAACCACCAATGCCCGAACCTATTAATACACCGATACGCTCAGCGTTGTCTTCTGTAATTTCAAGACCAGAGTCTTTGATCGCTTGGACTCCTGCACCCAGTCCATAATGTATGAACGGATCCATTTTTTTCTGATCTTTTTTGGGAATGTAATCGTCAGCATTAAAGCCTTTGACAGCTCCAGCGATTTGCACACTGAATTCAGTAGGATCAAATGCTTCTATTCTAGAAATACCACTGACACCTGCAGAAAGATTATTCCATGCAGAATCAATAGTTGATCCAACTGGCGATACGATACCTAAACCGGTGACTACTACTCTTCTTGAGGACACAGACTTATATTTTCACAGTTTTGATGGTTTATTAAGAATGATTATGCACGCTTACTTATTAGCGTTAACGTAATCGATGGCTTGTTTTACTGTTGTGATTTTTTCAGCTTCTTCATCAGGAATTTCACATTCGAATTCCTCTTCAAGAGCCATGACTAGCTCAACAGTGTCTAGTGAATCTGCGCCTAAATCGTCAACAAATGAAGATTCGTCTTTAACTTCATCTTCACCTACGCCTAATTGCTCTACAACGATTTGTTTTACTCGCTCTTCAATGGTGCTCATTTGTGATCCTCACGTTTTATAGTTATGTACAGCTGTGGAAGGTTCGCCATTGTAGTGAAAACTTCAATTTCTATCTACTCTTGTTTGTGCTTCTATTTCAAATACCGAACACTCTTAACATTCTTACAATTATAGTCATTAAATACAGTTAGTTACAAAGCATTTGCAATCCTGACTATGAAATTATCTATTGCTAATTATATGGTTTGTTGCGTAAAAATCCTTCAACTGCTCATAAAATCATCAATTTATTCCATATGCATGCCACCATTTACATGCAAAGTGTGTCCAGTAATATAGCTTGCATCATCACTGGCTAAGAATCTAACCGCACTGGCAATCTCATTTACCTGACCTAAACGCACCATCGGGACTGAGCTCAGTATATGACTTTTTTGCTCATCATTAAGTTCATCTGTCATGTCTGTTTGGATGAATCCTGGTGCTACACAATTTACTGTAATACCTCGATTAGCTACTTCTCTGGCCAATGACTTAGTGAAGCCAAACATACCTGATTTACTACTTGCGTAATTCACCTGTCCCGGATTACCTGTCGCTCCCACCACTGATGAAATGTTAATGATACGCCCATGTTTGTTTTTCATCATGCCACGCAGACAAGCTTTGCTTGTCAGGAATATGGATCGCAAATTGGTTTGGTATACCTCTTCCCATTGCTCTAATTTCATTCTCATCATTAATGTATCGCGAGTAATTCCTGCGTTATTAACAAGTATTTCAATTACACCAAATTCTTCAACTATAGCCGACATACACTCTGCTACAGACTCTTCACTGCATACATCCAGCACCATACCTTTGCCTTGGATGCCTTCCGCTGTCAAATACTCAGTGATTTTTTCAGCACCCGCCGCTGAAGTAGCCGTGCCTACAATCCGTGCCTGCTTTTTACCAAGCTCGATTGCGATCGCCTTACCAATACCTCGGCTTGCGCCCGTGACTAGAACAACTTTATCTTCTAACATGATTATTCCTCTATAGTTTTGATAGCCTGCTCTAGAGATGCGTTATCAAAAACACATACAGACTTAATTGTTTTATCAATTCTTTTGTTGAGTCCAGTTAACACCTTGCCTGGCCCCATCTCAATAATAAAATCCGCTTGGGACTGAATCGCTAATATTGTCTTTACCCACGGTACTGGAGAGTGCAGTTGTGCTTGTAGTCCGTCTGTTATTGCCTGCACTGAATCAGGAGTACTAATGGTGGTGTTTTGTAGTACAGGAACCTTCGGCAAACTAAACTCATATTGAGATAACGCCGCACCAAATTTCTCAGCCGCAGATTGCATTAGACTGGAATGTGCCGGCACTGATACCGGTAATGGCAAAGCACGCTTAGCGCCATTGTCTTTTGCTAATGCGATCAATTCAGCAACGGCTTGCGTGTGACCCGCCACCACTACTTGCCCAGGGGCATTGTAGTTGACCGCCTCGACACGGCTGTCAGCTGTACTGACTTGATCACATAATTGTTCTAATGCAGCATCTTCTAACCCTAATATTGCGGCCATCGCACCTACACCATCAGGCACGGCTGCTTGCATTAACTGTCCACGTGTATGAGCAAGCTTAATCGCTTGGGAAAAACTCACCGCCTGCGCACAAGTCAATGCTGAAACCTCACCAAAACTATGCCCTGCAAACACACTGGGAGATGAAGATACTGATTGTTGCCAAATACTCCATATCGCATAACTGGCTGCCAACATGACGGGTTGGGTATTTTGTGTTTGATTGAGTAATTCAGCTGGGCCTACTTGAACTAATTGCCAAAGATCACTTTCTATCGCATCAGAAGCCTCTTGATAGCATTCTTTAACAACGGGAAAACTCTCAGCTAAATCGTTCACCATACCCACAGATTGGGAGCCCTGTCCGGGAAATACACATGCAAATTCCATATTTTTCTCGATTTTTAATTAATTTATTACTTCCTTTCATAATAATCTAACAGAAAAACCTTGTTTTACTCAGTTAGATAACGATAATGACGCCCACAGCACAAACATCTTAAGGAGATGCATGGCAAAAGAAGATCATATTGAAATGGAAGGCACTATTGTTGAGACTCTACCGAATACAATGTTTCGAGTCGAGCTAGAAAATGGACATATTGTCACAGCCCATATCTCAGGAAGAATGCGTAAGAACTATATTCGCATTTTAACCGGCGACAAAGTCACGGTTGAACTTACCCCTTACGATTTAAGCAAAGGTAGAATTACTTACCGCGCGCGCTAACATTCTGCCGGTTGTTTATGCTCTGAATAATCAAGGTGTAGTTTGTCATTCACTACAGAGACATGAACTGCGCCGCCTTTGGCTAGATCCCCAAATAGTATTGCTTCTGATAGAGGTCTTTTAATATGTTCCTGCAATACTCTAGCCATTGGTCTTGCACCCATCTGTGGGTCGTAACCTTTTTTACCTATCCAAACACGCGCATTTTCGTCCACCATAAGGTCGACTTTTTTCTCGCTTAACTGACTCTCCAGCTGAGCTATAAATTTATCCACAACACTAGAGAGTGTTCTCTCATCCAGTGGTGCGAATTGAATGATTGCGTCTAAACGATTTCTAAACTCAGGAGAAAATAATCGTTTAATTGCCTCCGTGCCGTCAGAGGTATGATCCTGTTGAGTAAATCCAACAGTATTTCGACTCACGGTCGCTGCACCTTCATTAGTAGTCATCACTAAGATCACATTACGGAAATCAACCTGTCGTCCGTTAGCATCAGTTAAGGTGCCATGATCCATTACCTGTAGCAAAATATTGAATACATCTGGGTGCGCTTTTTCAATCTCATCCAGCAACAAAACGCAATGTGGCGATTTCAATACCGCATCAGTGAGCAATCCACCTTGATCAAACCCAACATATCCTGGAGGCGCACCAATGAGTCGCGACACAGTATGTCTCTCCATATATTCGGACATATCAAAACGCACTAATTCTATGCCTAAGATGGTTGCTAATTGTTTTGTTACCTCGGTTTTTCCGACTCCAGTTGGACCGGCTAGTAAAAATGAACCGATAGGCTTTTCATCATCACCCAGACCAGAGCGTGATAATTTAATTGAGGTGGATAAGGTTGAGATGGCGTCATCTTGGCCATAGACAACCAGTTTTAAGTTTCGCTCCAAATTCTTAAGTACTTTTGTATCGTTGAGTGAAACTTGTTTTGAAGGTATGCGTGCCACCTTCGCTATTATGGCTTCAATATCATTCAGAGAGATCGATTTCTTTCGTGAGTTGGCAGGCTTAAGCTTAACCGCAGCCCCTGCTTCATCAATAATATCGATCGCCTTGTCGGGCAGAAAACGGTGATTAATATAGCGTGCGGAAAGTTCAGCCGCTGCTCTGAGTGCTTTGTCAGAATATTTAACTTCGTGGAAAGCTTCAAATTGCTTGCGCAGACCTCTCAGTATCTTAAAGGTTTCATCGACACTCGGCTCAGGCACTTCGATCTTCTGGAAACGTCTAGCGAGAGCTTTGTCCTTCTCAAAAATACCTCGATACTCTTGGTAAGTAGTCGATCCCATACATTTAAGTTCCCCTGAAGCAAGCTTAGGTTTAATCAGGTTAGAGGCATCCATAACACCCCCTGAAGCCGCACCTGCACCTATGATAGTGTGTATTTCATCTATGAATAGTATCGCGCCCGCTTCTTCATCAAGCTGATTTAGCACTCCTTTAAGACGCTTTTCAAAGTCACCGCGATATTTAGTACCAGCAATCAAGGCCCCTAAATCTAATGAATAGACGGTAGCACCACTCAATACTTCTGGCACTTCACCATCGACGATTTTCTTTGCCAGACCTTCAGCAATAGCGGTTTTGCCAACCCCTGCTTCGCCGACTAGCAGAGGATTGTTCTTTCTGCGACGACATAAAATTTGCATACTGCGCTCGAGTTCTTGAGAACGCCCTATAAGTGGATCAATTTTACCGAGTCTCGCCTGCTCATTGAGATTTACAGCAAACTTTTCCAGTGGCTTAGCTTCACCTTCAGCTTGTTGTTGTGCGGGTGCTTCCTCATCAGCGCTAAACTCTTCTTCACCTTCTGAGGATTTAGAGATGCCATGTGAAATGTAATTGAGTACATCGAGTCGGGAGATATCATGTTCTCCGAGCAGATAAACAGCATGCGATTCTTGTTCGCCAAACATGGCAACCAGAACGTTTGCCCCCATAACTTCCTCTTTGCCTGAAGACTGCACATGAAACACAGCGCGCTGCAGGACTCTTTGAAAACCCAGTGTAGGTGAAGTTTCACGTTCGTCACTATCTTCCAGTAGTGGTGTGTTGTCATCAATGAACACGGTGAGCTGACTGCTCAGAGAATTCATATCAGCACCACATGAGAGCAATACATCAACGGCTGAATCGTTCTCGGTCAGCGCCAATAGCAAATGCTCCACCGTGATGAATTCATGGCGTAACTCACGTGCTCGCTTAAATGCTGAGTTGAGGGTACGTTCTAGATCTGTTGATAACATTACTGATTCCTTTAATTGGCTAATAAGCGGCTAAGCTTCTTCCATGTCACACATTAATGGGTGGTTATTGGTGCGTGCGTATTCGTTCACCTGTGATACTTTTGTTTCTGACACATCTCGCGTATAAATTCCACACACACCTTTGCCTTTAGTATGAACATTGAGCATTACGCGTGTGGCCTGCTTGCGATCCATCTTAAAAAATGTCTCCAGCACATAAATGACAAACTCCATAGGCGTGTAATCATCATTCAGTAACAGCACCTTAAACATGGGTGGCTGTTTAAGTTTAGGACGCTGCTCTTCAACTACCAGCTCGTCATCGTTTTCGAAATTTTGATCTGTAGACATATTTTTAAAAAAGGTTTGTTGATGCTGATATCATTATATCATTATCGATGCTGTCAATATAAATTCGATTGACGCAAAGCGCCAACAGTCGTGCTTTACAAGCTCAATACAACATTACATATAGATTATACTGATTAGGACCATTATGCCTTCTACACCTCACATTACAGTTGCCGCCGTCATTAAACACGATGACCGCTATCTCATGGTCAAAGAACAAGTCGATGGACTCACTGTTTATAACCAACCGGCCGGACATTGGGAAGTCGATGAAACGCTGATTGAAGCTGCCATTCGTGAGACCCAAGAAGAAACTGCCTGGAATTTTATTCCAGAGGCCGTGATTGCTATCTATCGTTGGAAACACCCTGAAAAAAACGAAGTTTATTTGCGTGTGGCCTTTTCAGGATGTGCAGACAATCATCAGCCAGACCAGCCATTAGATAATGGAATTCTGGAAGCTGTCTGGATGACTCGTAATGAAATCGAAGCATTGAGTGAAATTGAGCGTCGAAGTGCCTTGGTTCTACAGACAATCGATGACTATGAAAACGGCAAACGCTATGACCTTGATATGATGGCTGATATCGTTGAGGTTTGGAGCTGAATAGATGAATCAACATAGTCATTTCAAGCCCTCACAAATGCTCGAAACTTTAGAATATAAATGCGCTCAGGATATGTCTCTAAAACATATTATTGTAGGTCTTTCTGGTGGTGTCGATTCCGCCGTGTGCGCTCATCTGTTAAAGAAGGCAGGCCATAAGGTGGACGCTATCTTCATGAAAAACTGGGAAGAAGACGACACTCAGGAACACTGTGCCGCGACCCAAGATCTAGCCGATGCTGAACGTGTATGCGACCAACTTGGAATATCTCTAAGAACGGTCAATTTCTCCAGTGAATACTGGGATTATGTATTCGAATACTTTTTATCCGAGCATAAAGCCGGGCGCACACCTAACCCCGACATACTATGCAATACCGAAATCAAATTTAAAGCTTTTTTGGACTTCGCTACTGAGTGTGGGGCCGAGCAAATCGCCACCGGTCATTACGCACGTATGGAACAACACCCTGACAGTTGTCGCTTGCTAATGGCGGCTGACAAAAATAAAGACCAAAGCTATTTCCTACACGGACTAAACCAAGCACAACTCAATCAGTCCCTATTTCCACTTGGCGGGTTGGTCAAAACTCAAGTTCGAGATATCGCCCAAGAAATGAATCTTCACATTCATGATAAAAAAGATAGCACTGGCATATGCTTCATCGGCGAACGCAAGTTTAGTGATTTTTTAAAAAATTATATCGATATTAATCATGGAGATATAGTTGATACTGAAGGTAATATATTAGCTCAGCATGATGGGGTAAATTTTTATACTATCGGACAAAGACAGGGCCTAGGCATCGGCGGATTAGCCAATAGCAACGACGAACCTTGGTATGTGGTCAATAAAGACCTTATCAACAATAAGTTAATTGTAGCGCAAGGCAATCAACATCCAGCTTTATTTAATTCCCGCTTAAAGATAGAACGCATGCACTGGATTGATCAACCATGCCGCGATGCGACAGCACTTCAAGCCAAGATTCGATATCGTCAAAGTCCTCAATTGTGCCGTTTGAACTGTATTACTGATGAACCAGAGCAATATTATTTAGACTTTGAGCAACCACAAAGAGCGGTCACTCCTGGGCAATACGCAGTGCTGTATGATCAAGAACACTGCTTAGGTGGAGGCATTATCAGTGAACGCCTTTAGACCCTCGCAACTCATCACTTCATCAAGATTAGCCTGAAACACACAAACCCGTATGAATACATCTGAATACCAAACTAGCCAGCAACAAGAGAATAAAACTATCGCACTCGCCGGTGTATATTTGGCATTGGATCAGATACAAACGTTGGCATGGCATGGCACCTGTGATCAAGCCTGTCTGAAAACCTCGATTGATAGCCTTTTTTCGGAGAATCCACAGAGTTTTATTGAAGTATATGGCTCTGTATCTGCACTTGAGAACGGCCTGGAAGCGCTCAAAAGCAGCCTTAGCAATGCTCAAGACCCACTTTGTATGGAGCGTAATAAGTATCTGAAAAACCTTATGTCTTTAAGTAAAAAATTCAATAATAACAATATTTTACAAGACCAAATTGGAACGACTCTTAACTTAATTTCTAGTGATATTGTGTTGAATAAAGAAGATTCAGGCGCGACCAATACAGATCACAGCCAGCAGCCACAATATGCACACTACCCCTCTCAACATATGATAAACCGTATTGCTGAGCTGTATCGCAATACACTAAGCACCATTAAACCAAAGATTATTATCTACGGGCAGGCTAATATTCTTGCGACAGCCGATCACGCGGCCACGATTCGAGCACTGTTATTATGCGCTGTCAGGGGCACTCAGCTGTGGTACCAAGCCGGTGGCTCAGGTTTGAGCATAGTGCTTAATCGCTCAAAATATAATCGCTGTATTGATCATTTATTATCCAGCTGATACCGGATAACCTCGATTCGTTCGTTAAATTCTCTCACAATCCATCTAGATTAGATTCTAGTCCCCAAATAAGCGATAATCGCGCACCCGGAAGCCGGTGAGCAAAATGTCACCGTGACCGTGGGGGGAGTCAAACCATCAAGCGCCACTCATGCGGCACATCAAGTTGCGCGAAGGATACTATTCGCGACGATGAACTCCCTATTCCAGCACTCTTGCATGCAAACGTCATGTTAAGCACTGGACATACACTATATTCACATTTATCAGTAGAGGAAGACTAATGAGCAATAGCTTTGACGCACGCAATACGCTTAATGTAGATGGTAAGGAGTATGAAATTTACCAGCTTACTCGCGTATCAGGGACAGAACGCCTGCCCTTCTCCATGAAAATCTTATTGGAGAATTTATTGCGCCATGAAGACGGCAAGACTGTTAACAAACAGGACATTGAAGCCATTATTAATTGGGACGCAAAAGCCGACCCATCTAAAGAAATCGCATACCGTCCAGCACGTGTATTAATGCAGGATTTCACAGGAGTACCTGCCGTGGTTGATCTAGCGGCCATGCGTGATGCTATGAAGAATCTGGGTGGTGATCCTAACAAAATTAATCCGCTCCAACCTGCAGAGCTAGTCATCGATCACTCAGT
>CBFHSW010000042.1:0-16083 GCA_965658595.1 Gammaproteobacteria bacterium
GCAGTGGTTAATAACATTGCCATCGCTGCCAAGGTTGATATCAATAAAGTTCTCATAATGAACGACTCCCTGAGTATTTGTGTATTGCCAATTGTTAGCCCCACTAGAGTGAGTGCCGGTGGGTGTATCGGCAGATTAAAAATATTAAATCAGATGTTCAAAATAAACATCTAAGATTGCATTAAAAATGATCAGAACATTATAACCTTTATCGAAACCCGACCACACCCTTTTCAAGTCCTGTATTTGCGCCTGTACTAGTCGAATACTGCCTGAGAATGGTACAGGTGGTGATGTGTTCCACTTTCTATAAGCAGTTCTGATATGCTGTGTTCTGACTTGAAATCCACTACAAAACTGATTAAATGAAACTGATAAATGATCTCGGTTTACTCAGAGCCAGTCTACTTGGCCTAGCTATTTTTGATACTTTACTACGCCCAGAACCTGGCAGTTACCCCATCTATGATGGCTGGGGAGCGGTACCAACATTAGTTGTGCCAGCTGCGATCCCTATAATCATTATGGTGATATTATTCGATGCTTTAATGTCAAAAATCCGAAGTAATGATGCAGAAACCGAACAAGGTCGACTCAAGTATCGCAACATTATGCGCGCTGAATTAGGTGTAGTACTCATCACCTCCATTTTGTGGGCACCTTATTTCATGGCAATAGGCAAGTAATCACTCGATGCTTGGACGCTTCTGGGCTGGCTGTATTATCGTTGCATTTATTGCTTGTCTTGGGCAATTAATCTTTTTTGAGCAACATCAAATCTTCAATCAAGCCATTCAAGCCTTGTTTGATGTGTCTGCATTAAGTGTAGAGATTGCGATAGGCTTGATTGGCCTGATGGCAGTATGGCTGGGCTTTTTCAAAATTGCAGAGCAGGCCGGATTAATGGATAGTATTGCGCGCCGCTTGAGTCCCTTATTTGTTCAATTAATGCCAGAGCTTCCACCTAACCATCCAGCAATATCTTCCATGACCATGAATTTAAGTGCTAATGCACTGGGACTGGATAACGCCGCAACACCCTTTGGCATCAAAGCCATGCAAGACTTGCAAGGGGTGAATGGAAACCCACAACAGCTATCCAATGCGCAAATCTTATTTTTAGTACTGAATACGTCCTCTGTAACTGTGTTACCGATTTCGGTGTTTTTATTCCGTGCTCAACAAGGTGCAACCCATCCCACAGAAGTTTTCATTCCCATTTTAATTGCCACGTTCATCTCCACATTGGTGGGCTTATTAAGTGTCGCTTGGGTTCAGAAGCTGCCTTTGTTTAATCGCACGGTAATGAGCTATCTAGCTGTGTTTAGTGCGGTACCGATAGGCTTGGCAGTGTATTTCATGAACCTCCCACAAGAACACGTCAGCCAACAAGCCGCCTTGTTAGCTAATTTTATCTTATTTAGCATCATTACAGTTTTCATTGTCGTCGGAGTCGTCCGCAAAGTAGCGGTCTATGATGCTTTCATAGAGGGTGCCAAACACGGCTTTGAGGTCGCCATCAAACTGATTCCTTATTTGATTGCCATGCTACTAGCGATTGCTCTGTTACGTGTAAGCGGACTTTTGGATGGCCTATTGGTCGCACTGACACTATTGCTTAATCTGCTACATGTTGACACTGCCTTCATAGAAGCTATGCCAACTGCACTCATGAAGCCGTTCAGTGGCAGTGGTGCCCGTGCAGCCATGATTGAAGTGATGCAGTTACAAGGAGTGGATTCTTTCCCTGCTAGAGTATCGGCTGTCATGCAAGGCAGTACAGAAACGACTTTTTATGTGTTGGCAGTATATTGTGGCGCTGTGGGTATTAGTAAAATTCGTTATGCCTTAAGTTGTAGCCTGTTAGCCGACTTAGCTGGTATCACTGCGGCTATCGTACTCTCATATGTGTTCTTCGCTTGATACCGCGCTTAGCCAACATCACTTATTTAGATATCTGATTCAGTAGTCTAGCTATTCTTTATCTACTTGTTCTCTATCTATTTGTAGATTGTGTGATTATTCCAATCAAGCCCACTGTTAACCCTAACACCAAAACTGTAATGCATATAAATAGTAGTTGTTCATATTTGTGACCATCTCCAAATAACCATTGCACCCAGTATGCATCTCGAAATAAATAAGCCCCTGCCCCTAAAAATGCCACCACACTACTGAGTAGATACGACCACAGTGGCAGGATACGTTTGAAAGCAAAAGCATAGATAAATACTGGCGCTAGGAACATAGAAGCAGTGCCAGAAACAGCCACTGCATCAAAGAGAGTTTTGTTGTCCCAGAATGTTAACAACACGCCACAACACATAAAAACAATCATAACGATACGACCATTAGTGATGGAGCGAGTGGCACACTTGAGCTCCTCTATCGCCAAACGTGAGGATGAAGCTAAAGCACTATCGAGGGTAGAAAGTGCCGAAACTAATAACGAAGCCACAATAAGAAAATAAACACTCGGTCCAAACATTAACTGCCAAGTCCCTAGCAATTGATTGTCGTATTGCGCACCTATGATACCAGCCTGTATTCCAAACATGCCGAAACCAAAAATACATGCGGCTGAAATCCAAAATGCATGCCAAAAACTTCGCCGCGTGGTTTTTCTATCCGCAATAAAGCCCCTATCCATCATAACTGGGTCATGAGCCGGATAAGATAGCACTTGCAACAAAGCTACAGCACATAATATCCAACCAGGATAACTGCCCTGCTCTGATACACCTGACGCAGTTAAGATAGCCTTAAAATGAAAATCTTCGGCGCTTACCATGACGGCCAATGCGACGATAAATACCACCAAGAAAATCATCATTTGCATCACGTCGGTACGCAAGCTTGCGCGTAACCCACCGAGAGCTGAATATATACTAGCGGCAATCGCAAAACTAATAATCGCTATCACATTAGCTTGGGCTGACTGCTCTGGAAAGGCGGCAGAAAAAATCAAACCCACCACGATCAAGTTGGCAAATAATTCTGATAGTAGTCGTAGACTGATGACAAAGTTATATACCTGACGACCCACATTACCGAAGTGTTTCGCTAACCAGTCCTGTACTGAGGATGCATGCTCTCGTTTAAGCTGATCAATAATAAACAAGCCGGTGATAAAGCTTAGGTAATAAAAGGTATATGCCAAGGTGCCGGCAAAGCCATAAAAGTATCCAAGGATGGCAGCATTCATCAGAGAACGTGCAAAGATCCATGTAGTGACCTGACTTAGTACCAACACCCATAAACTAGGGGCTTGGCCTGATAATGATGTGCCCTGATAAAAGCCACCCACTGAGACCTGTCGAGGTACTACCCACATACTCGACAATAACACTACTGCTATAAATGTAATTAGTATCATAGGTTGAGATAGATAAGCATTCATAAACTAGCCTACTTTTTATTTAAAGAGCAGATCACACTATATAGTGAACATGCTTAACAGATTGAACGATTTAAATGCGGCTTACAGATGCCAATGAGAGTGCTTTAATCGATCTTAACAAGATAACGACCTTGTGTATTTGCCGTCAATAATTTCTCAAAGGTCTGTGGAAGTTCTTCCAAACTGATTTCACCAGCAAGAATGGTTTCCATGTTGTTTGGCTGCCAAGTATCACCTAGTTGCGACCAAATCTGTCGTCGCAACTGCTGTGGGCAATTAGCAGAACTCACACCCAGCACACTCATTCCGCGCAATATAAAAGGCATAG
Source organism: Gammaproteobacteria bacterium (assembly GCA_965658595.1). Lineage (GTDB taxonomy): Bacteria > Pseudomonadota > Gammaproteobacteria > UBA4575 > UBA4575 > UBA1858. The sequence goes on from CBFHSW010000042.1 coordinate 3,729, forward strand.
TGCTAGTTTGCACCTCTGCACCAGCTGCCATTCCAACACTGACAATATTTCCCCAAGGTTTTATGGACTTAATCAGTGTTGCTAGAGCATGTCCACCCAGATTATCTATCGCCCCAGCCCATCGCCCTTTATGCATAGGTGCATTATCATCACGCAATTCATCTGGGCGAATAATCTGACTAGCTCCTAAAGATTGCAAATACGCATGTGAATTTGCTTTGCGTGTCATCGCAACCACGTCAAAACCTAATTGACTGAGCAGACGAATCGCAAAACTACCTACACCACCACTGGCTCCTGTGACACAGATAGGCCCCTGTTCAGGTGTTTGGTGATTATCTAATAAACGCTGAATGGCTAGCGCCGCGGTGAATCCTGCGGTGCCAATAAGCATGGCGTTTCTCATATCTAAGCCCACAGGCACTGTAATCACCCAATCAGCGGGCACGCGCACATATTCGCTATAACCACCATCATGCACTTCACTAAGCCCACAGCCATTCACTAACACTTGTTGTCCAGCTGTAATCGCATCAACACTGCTATCAACGACAACACCAGCACAGTCGATACCACCGTTTAATGGAGATTTTCTGAGTATTTTACCCTGGCCAGAACCGGCCAAAGCATCTTTATAATTAACACTGGAGTAATGAACTTTGATGAGCACATCACCCGCACTGAGGTCGTCTAGTTGTAAAGTTTCAATAGCCGCTCGCTCAAACTTTTCTTGGGCATAAATACGAAAGGCCTTGAAGCGATCTGACATGCTTAATGACTCATCAATTTCTTATAAACACTCACAGCATGTTGTTTTGCATCATCAACGTGTTCAGCTAACACATTGAAATGCCCCATCTTACGCCCCGGCTTAGCGCCCTGCTTCCCATATAGATGAAGCTTTACATTCACATCTTGCAATAAACATTCAACGGGTAATTCATCGTCCACCCAAGCGTCACCCATAATATTTACCATAGCAACGGCCGTGTGGTTGAGTGTATCTAAGGGTGTCAATCCACAAATCATTCTTACTTGTTGTTCAAACTGCGACACATGACAAGCATCCAATGAGTAGTGCCCACTGTTGTGTACACGCGGAGCGATTTCATTGACCAGCAATTGTTGCTCTGCGTCAATGAAATACTCGACAGTAAAAATCCCTACATAATCGAGTGCCTGAGCAATCTTTAAGGCTAGCTCACAAGCATAGGTTTGAGTTTCATGAGGGACTTGTGCTGGCACCGAGCTGATATGCAAGATGCCATTTTGGTGTTCATTTCGTGCCACAGGGAAGTAACAAACTTCACCAGTATTGTTTCGACCTAACACCACAGATATTTCACAGCGCAGCGCCACCTTCTCTTCTAGTATGCAAGGCACTTGTTGAAATTCTTGAAATGCTGCTTGCGCTTCCTGAATGTTTTTCACCACCGCTTGACCCTTACCGTCATAGCCAAACTGTGCCGTTTTCAATATACACGGCCAAGTGAGTTGCTCCGCGTGGGCAATATCATCGAGACTATTAACCGCAACAAACGTTGAGGTAGGAATCCCTAAATCATTAATAAATTGTTTTTCACGAATACGATTCTGAGCAATATAGACCGCTTCAGGATTAGGACACACTTGCGCATATTGTTGTAAAAAACGCAGCGTGTCTGCAGGAATATTTTCAAATTCTGTCGTGATAACCTCACAGGCTTCACCGAATTCTTGTAATGCAGCCTGATCATCATAAGCTGCACAGATATGACGACTGGCAACCTCACCAGCAGGACTTTGTTGCCCAGGATCGAACACCCAAACGTGGTAACCCATTTGTGCTGCAGCTAATGCGAACATACGTCCTAATTGACCGCCACCTAGCATGCCAATAATAGAATTTGGTTTTATCATCTGTGTTCGCTGATGTTTATTCAGTGGGTAGCACTTTCGCCATCACTTGATCGCGTTGTGAGTGTCTGAAGGTGGATAATTTTTCTGCCAATTCAGCATCGTTATTAGCCAACATCGCAATCGCAAATAAAGCCGCATTTTTTGCACCCGCCTCACCAATGGCAAAGGTCGCCACAGGCACACCTTTAGGCATTTGCACTATCGATAATAGAGAGTCTTGCCCCTGAAGATGTTTACTTGGCACCGGCACGCCTAGCACAGGCAAATGACTAATCGCCGCCGCCATACCGGGTAAATGTGCAGCACCACCAGCGCCCGCAATAATGCATTCCAAGCCGCGCGATTGGGCAGAAGATGCATATTCATATAGATATTCCGGTGTGCGATGGGCTGAAACCACCTTGCATTCATGTAAAACACCGAATTCTGAGAGGGTTTGAGCGGTGTGCTGCATTACGTTCCAGTCACTGTCGCTTCCCATAATTATGCCCACTTTGGCCATATTTCTACCATGTTTGTGAGAAAAAACGCGCATTTTCCCCCTTTTATGCAGATATGGCTAGTAAATTATTCATTCGATCAGTGATAATTCACTCTAATCCACCTACAATACGCAGCTTTTGGGAAATCCTGAATGAGTCCAGTCGTCTTTGAAACACAACTCAACTCCCTGCCCATGCTCCACCGCGGCAAGGTTCGTGATATCTATAGCGTCGATGATCAGCATATGCTGGTAGTAGCCACCGATAGAATATCCGCTTTTGACGTCATTATGCCGACACCAATTCCTCATAAAGGAGAGTTACTCACGCGCGTATCCGATTTTTGGTTTCAACGCTTTGATGGTTTGATCGCTAATCAAATCAGCCAAATGTCGCTGACCGATCTAAATTTGACTGAGGATGAGTTTGCCCAAGTCATGGGGCGTTCGATTATCGTTAAACGTTTGAATGCTCTGCCTATCGAGGCGATTGTGCGAGGCTATTTAATCGGCTCAGGCTGGAAAGAATATCAAGCCTCTCAATCTGTATGTGGCATACCTTTGGCGGCAGATCTTCCATTAGCGGGCCAATTACCAGAAACACTGTTTACCCCGTCTACCAAGGCGGCGCCTGGTGAACATGATGAAAATATTTCTCATGCTCAGGTGGTTGACTTGATTGGTCAGGAATGTGCGGAACAAGTGCGACATGCCAGCATTCAGCTGTATGAGAATGCGGCTCGCTATGCTGAAGAAAAAGGTATTATTATTGCTGATACCAAATTTGAATTTGGGTTGGATGATGATGGCCAACTGACTTTGATCGATGAAGTCCTGACTCCTGACTCATCGCGCTTTTGGCCAGCTGACAGCTATCAACCGGGGCATAACCCTGATAGCTTTGATAAGCAGTATATTCGTGATTATTTGGAAACCTTGGAATGGAATAAACAGGCCCCGGGACCACAGTTACCTGAGTCCATCGTGGCTAATACCCAAGCCAAATATCAAGAGGCAGCCGAGCGCTTACTTTCTAGCAATTAATTTAACTCTGCAAATAAGCGTCTAACGCTGTACACTGCCCCCCTTTTGCCCACATTGCGTCAGGTTTGGTGACGTGCACTACAATTATTAGGATTTCAAATGACCACCGACGCCATCGTTAAATTCAACCAGCTTGATCTCAAAAAGCCGATTCTCAGTGCATTAAATGAGATTGGCTATGAAACACCCTCACCGATTCAAGCTCAAACTATTCCTTTCTTACTGGAAGGACGTGATGTACTCGGCCAAGCACAAACCGGTACCGGCAAAACTGCAGCCTTTGCTTTACCTATATTATCCAGAATCGATCTTAATCAAACCCAGCCACAAGTATTAGTATTAGCGCCGACTAGAGAGCTCGCCATTCAGGTGGCTGAAGCCTTCCAAAAATATGCGTCCAAAATGAAAGGCTTTCATGTATTGCCTATTTACGGCGGACAGGATTATCGCGGACAAATACGCTCACTCAAACGCGGTGTGCATGTAGTGGTGGGGACACCCGGCCGTGTGATGGATCATATGCGTCGCGGCACACTGAGCCTTGATAACTTGAGTACCTTAGTACTTGATGAAGCCGATGAAATGTTGCGCATGGGTTTCATCGATGATGTTGAATGGGTGTTAGAACAAACGCCTCCTGATCGTCAAATCGCTTTATTCTCAGCGACTATGCCACAACAGATTCGACGTATCGCAACTAATCATTTAAATAATCCTGAACAAGTCACTATTAAGGTGAAGACCACTACGGCGGATACTATTCGTCAACGTTACTGGCCAGTTAGTGGTGTGCATAAATTGGATGCACTTACGCGAATTTTAGAAGCTGAAATTTTTGATGGCATGTTAATTTTCGTGCGTACTAAAACCATTACCACTGAGTTAGCTGAAAAACTTGCTGCACGTGGTTTCTCCACTGCTGCCTTGAATGGTGATATTGCCCAGAATCAGCGTGAACGTACCATCAAACAATTAAAAGATGGCAAGATAGATATTCTAGTAGCGACCGATGTTGCCGCACGTGGCCTAGACGTTGAGCGTATCAGTCACGTAATTAATTACGATATCCCTCATGACACTGAGTCCTATGTTCACCGCATTGGTAGAACTGGTCGTGCTGGTCGTCAAGGTGATGCCATTTTATTTGTAGCCCCACGTGAGAAAAGATTATTAGCCGCGATAGAAAAAGCCACTCGTAAGAAAATAGAGTTAATGGAACTGCCTTCAACTGAGATCATTAATGACAATCGTATCGCGCGCTTTATGCAACGTATTACTGATACTCTGGGTAAAGAAGACCTGACCTTATTCACACAACTAATAGAGCAATATCAGCTAGAACATAATGTCTCAGCGGTAGATATTGGTGCAGCATTGGCTAACCTATTACAAGGTGATACGCCGTTGCTGTTACAAAACAAACCTCAACGCAAAGCAGCTGCATTCAAGAATGATCAAGACCGTCCAGAAAGATCACGTGATCGATCACGATCTGACAAATCAAACAAGAAGACACGCGAACGTTCTGAGCGTGGATCAAGACAACAAGCTCCAGAAGAAGGCATGCTACGTTACCGCATTGAAGTGGGACATGATCATGAAGTTAAGCCGGGTAATATCGTTGGTGCGATCGCTAATGAGGCTGGCTTGGATAGTAAATATATTGGCCATATCAAAATACATGACGATCATAGTTTTGTTGATTTACCAGATGGTATGCCAAAAGAAGTCTTCAAAGAATTAAAGAAAGTATGGGTGTCAGGCCAACAACTGAATATTACACGTAGTGGCGACACACCATCTGATGACAAGCCCAGAAAACGCAGGGCACCTGGCCAACTTAGCAAACCTGGAAAATCTAGCCGGTCAGGAAAAACAAGGGATGCAGGAAAATCAGCCAGCTCTGAAAAGTCTGGCAAACGACGTGCTGGCTCTCAAAAACCTGCACGCAGTAAATCAGCACCGAAACGAAAAAGGCGCAGCTAGAAAGCTACGCCTTGAGATCAATCTGTTTAACTATTGGCTCAGTGCGGATGGCCGTGCTCGATCTCATCAGCCGTGGCATCACGAACGCTGACAATCTTAACGTCAAAGTTAAGTGTCACCCCTGCTAACGGATGATTGCCATCTACTGTCACCTGGTCTCCCTCGATTTCAGTAATCACAACTCGCTGCACTTCACCGGCTGGGCCTTGTGCCTCGAACGCCATACCTGCCTCTAAAGATTCCACACCTTCAAATGCAGATTTATCGACCGCTTGAATTAATTCAGGTATCACTTCTCCATAACCTTCCTCTGGAGCAACTGTCACCTGACATTCATCATCCACTGTTTTACCTATCAAACCTTTTTCCAGACCTGGAATGATATTTTTTGCCCCATGCAAATAAGCCAATGGCTCAGAATCTTGCGAGCTATCCAGCACATTACCTTGTTCGTCTGTCAATGTGTAATGCATACTCACAACCGTTTTGTCACCCACCATTAATGTCATTATTTTCCTCTGATAGTTTTTGAATGATAATCCTGCCGTCAGTTTATCAGTGTTAACGGTGCTTCACACTGAAAACCCACTAGCTACGCACATTCAAGCATTCTGCTGAATAAATCTATCTAACTGATTAGCAAAAGCTTGTCGGTCACTATGACTAAAAGGCGCCTGAGTACTAGATTGTATGCCACTGGCGCGCAAGGTATCCATTAAGTCACGAACACTCAACAAGCTCTTAATTGTACTGGCATCAAAGCGCTCTCCACGTGGGTTTAGTGCATGAGCTTGTTTTTCTATTATCTCTGCTGCGAGCGGTATGTCACTGGTGATTACCAGATCATTAATCTCCACTCGACTAACAATTTCATTGTCTGCTACATCAAAACCACGTGGCACTTGCAACATCTTGACCCATTCTCCGCGGGGAATCGGAATGGGATTATTGGCCACTAAAATACACTCACATTGTGCTCGTTCAGCCGCACGAAATAATATCTCTCGAATCGGTACAGGACAGGCGTCTGCATCCACCCAAATTTTCATATGACTTACCTAATGTTTATGGACTCACACTTTACATTGTCATGAATCATGTCAGTTTTATTGAGCTACGTGTATCGATAAAATTTTATTTGAGCTGCGCTCTTCGTCACATCAGTAAATGATTGGAAAGCTCACAGTGTCAGTTTACACTGCTGACTATGAAAACACTTTTTATTAGCGGTAACGATACCGATGTTGGTAAAACTTACGTAGGCGTATCTCTGGTCAGTGCCTTAGTGCAGCAGGGCCATCAGTGTGTACCAAGAAAACCCATCGAATCTGGCTGTACTGAAACCTCTCAAGGACTACACCCAGCAGATGCTTCAGCCTATTTTGAAGCTTGCCAAAAATTAATTCCACTGTCTGAAATTTGTCCACTACGATACGTCCCCGCCATTTCACCTGAACGAGCAATACGGTTAGCCAATGAAACCGTGACTGTGCAGACAGTAGTTGAGCTGTGTCAGCCTGCTGATCCTGAATCCTGTGATTATCTGATTGTGGAAGGTGCAGGCGGTTTGTATTCACCACTTTGCTCTGATGGTTTAAATGCTGATCTTGCCCAAGCATTGGATGCCGCTGTGTTAGTGGTTATCAATGATCGTTTAGGTTGCATCAATCAAACACTGCTTTGCTTAGAAGCACTCAAAGCGCGAAATTTAAGGCCTGTGGCTATAGTGCTTAATCAATGCCAACCCAGCGCTGATCATGACATGAATAATTATGAAGACTTAAAGTTACTCTTAACATTACCTATTATTATATTTCCTAATGCGCATGCACAATGTGATGGAAAACAACATGCTCTCCAACAACTAGTTAATTTAATTGAGGCATTGTAAATGACACCACCCGACAATCGTTTGGTCGATATTGAAACACAACTCGCTTATCAAGAAGACTTGATCCAGTCATTGAATGAAGTAGTGATTAGCATGCAACAACAGATTGATAAATTAGAACTTAAAAATCAACGCTTACAGGATAATGTAAAGCAGATGGAAACATTGTTACCGAACGATCAAAATCAAAATGAACAACCACCTCATTACTAGTTTAGTTAATGTGGTGGTTAGATGTGCTGATTTGATGAAAAAATATTGTTAGCCACAAAAAAGCCCGCGTGAGCAGGCTTTGTTCATGCCATTCCAATGGCGATAAATCTGAGAATCTAATCCGCGCTATATTCACCTAGTGCAGCTTTTCCGTTACAACGAGCACGCTCTAGTAATACAGCTTGAGCGGCGGCCACATTGGCTTCATCCCCATTCCATGTCGACATTGCAGATTGTTGTAATGCTCTGCCGTATGAGAAAGTGAGATTCCACGGTAAGTTGATGCCTAGATTATGCATAGCACTCAAATGAGAGCTAGCTTCTGTATCTGATTGTCCCCCCGAGAGGAATGCAATACCAGGCACTGCTGCAGGCACTGTGTGCATTAAGCAACGCACTGTTTGCTGAGCGACAGTTTCAACATCAGCTCTATTGGCCGCGTCAGCTCCTGAAATCACCATACTAGGCTTAAGCACCATGCCTTCCATCAATACACCCTGAGTATGTAATTGTTGGAATGTCATACGTTGCGCTAATTCTGTAACCTCATAACAACGCTCAATTGAATGGCTACCATCCATAAGAACTTCTGGCTCAACGATAGGTACGATGCCTGCTTCTTGACTCAGTTTTGCGTATCGCGCTAGACCGTGAGCATTGGCTTCAAGGCAAGCGATAGTAGGAATGTTTTCACCGATCGTAATCACCGCTCTCCATTTAGAGAACCGTGCACCTAGCTTATAGTATTCCGCCAGTCGCTCTCTAAGCCCGTCTAATCCTTCCGTGACTTTTTCATCTTCATGACCCGATAACACTTTAGCACCAGCATCCACTTTAATGCCTGGAATAATGCCGTTGTCAGCTAAGTATTTTGGAAAAGGTGTACCGTCGAGTAAGGTTTGACGTATGGTCTCGTCAAACAATATGGCACCACTTATATAGTCTGATAAACCCGTGGTAGTCACCAACATGTCTCGATAAGCTTGGCGCATTTTTTCCGTTTCTGGGATACCTAATTTTTTGAAACGTTTACCGCAGGTTGGATGACTTTCATCCATAGCCAATATGCCTTTACCGGGGGCTACCATTGCCTGTGCTATCTGTTTAAGTTCTTCACTCATATCGTTCTCCCTATCTACCTATGTCAAAAAAATTCTTTAACTCATTGTTTGGTCATTTACCGAGTTACTAGCCCACATATTCCGGATCATTTTGTTCTTCGACCATGTGACCCACCTGCAATACTTTCATAGCATTGGTACCACCATCGACACCCATTAGGTCGCCCTTGGTCAGAATCACAAGATTACCGTCCACCACCTCACGACATTCTTTTAGAACGTCGACGGCAGCATGATTAACTTGTGCATGGGTTTTACCTAGAAAATCCAGTTTGGCAGGAAACACTCCACGATATAGCGTCACTCTGCGCAATGTTTTCACATGACGTGTTAATGCATAAATTGGGATCGATGAGCTAATACGTGACATCCATAACGCAGTGGTCCCAGACTCAGTCAAGGCTGCTATCGCAGCCACATTAAGATGATTTGCTAAATACATGGCTGACATTGCTATCGCTTTATCCACTCGCTCTGAGCCTTCTTGAATTCTGCGCGCACCTTTTTCAGCTTCTCGATATTCAGAAGCACGACACACTCGACTCATCGCTTTAACCACTTCCACTGGATATTCACCGACCGCCGTCTCACCTGATGTCATCACTGCATCTGTACCATCTAGCACAGCATTAGCTACGTCAGACACTTCAGCTCGAGTTGGTATTGGACTGTGCACCATGGATTCCATCATTTGAGTTGCAGTGATAACACAGCAGTTAGTTTTCTGGGCTTGTGCGATCAATGACTTTTGCACACCGGGGACTTCCGCATCACCAATTTCTACCCCGAGATCACCACGTGCCACCATGATGGCGTCTGATGCAGCAAGGATTTCTTCCATTACCTCTAGCGCTTCAGAAGTTTCAATTTTAGAGACTATGCCAGCATCACTGTCATTCTCTTTAAGCAATTCACGAACACGATAGATATCATCTGCACGCTTCAAAAATGAAATAGCTATGTAGTCTAGATCTAGCTCTTTAGCATAAGTGATATCTTTAAGATCTTTTTCTGTCAGACAGGCCGCAGACAAACCACCACCTTTACGATTCATGCCTTTATTACTAGATAGCTCTCCACCTACTAACACAGTAGTTTTCACTAACGGGCCCTCGACACTATCTATTTTTAATGAGATGCGTCCATCATCTAGTAACAAAGTATCACCAGCCACTACATCGTTAACTAAACCTTTGTAAGTGAATCCGATAACTTGTTGTGTGCCCGATTCCAAATCTAACTCAGCATCTAAAGTGAATTTATCACCTGGCTGAATAATGACTTTGCCTTCTTTAAAGCGACCAATACGTAATTTAGCACCTTGCAAATCTCCAAGGATGCCAATGTTGTAGTGCTTTTCTTTACTGATACGTCGCACCATATCAACACGACGTTTGTGTTCTTCCATACTGCCATGTGAGAAATTCAGTCTAACCAAATCGATACCTGCATCGATCATGTCTGACATGACTTGCTCATCATCTGTGGCCGGACCTAGTGTAGTGATAATTTTGGTACGTCGATGCATCATAATTATTGTGCCTTTGCTTGTGTACGTTGTTGGAGTATTTCAACTGCAGGTAAAACCTTGCCTTCAAGAAACTCTAAAAACGCACCACCACCTGTTGATATATATGAAATATTATTCGCTATATTGAATTTATCAATTGCCGCGACTGTATCGCCTCCTCCTGCTATGGAGAAAGCTGCACTGTCCGCAATTGCCTGCGACAGTGTTTTTGTTCCTTGTGCAAAATTATCAAACTCAAATACACCGAGTGGACCATTCCATACAATTGTGCCGGCATCTTTCATGATGGCGGCTAAATGCTGACAACTGTCTGGACCTATGTCCAATATCAAATCGTCATCAGACACAGCATCCACTGATTTTATTTCAGCCTTTGCCTGTTTTGAAAAACTTTTCGCACACACCACATCTGTGGGTATGGGAATTTCTGTTCCTGAAGATCGTGCTTGTTCAATCAATTTTTTAGCCACATCCAATAGATCTTCTTCATACAAAGATTGACCAATAGAGTAACCTGCAGCAGCAATAAACGTATTGGCAATACCACCACCAATCACCAGTTGATCCACCTTATTGATCAACTGTTCCAACAAAGCGAGTTTTGTCGAGACCTTGGAGCCTCCAACAATTGCTACCATTGGATGAGCCGGTGTTTCTAAGGCTTGTGTCAACGCTTCTAACTCCGCATTTAATAATGGGCCTGCACAGGCTGTCGGCGCGTATTTCGCTACGCCAAAGGTCGAGGCTTGCGCTCGATGCGCAGTGCCAAAAGCATCCATGACAAATATATCGCATAGAGCTGCCATTTTTTGTGACAACTCAGGTGCTGACTTTTTCTCACCTGTTAGAAATCTAACATTTTCACACAACACGATTTGGCCTGGCTGGATATCTATGTGATCGATCCAATCACGCACCAAGCTAACATTCACGCCGAGCGCATCGGTTAATGCCTGAGCCACAGGGGCAAGACTTAGAGATTCATCATATTCACCCTCAACCGGGCGTCCAAGATGTGACATCACCATGACAGCTGCACCCTGCTCAAGGGCATATTGTAAAGTCGGCAACGACGCGCGTATACGCGCATCATTACTAATCTTGCCATCATGAATGGGCACATTCAGGTCTTGTCTGATTAAAACTCTCTGCCCACTCAAGGACAGCTCATGCATTTTAGTTATGCTGGGCATAAACCCTCTATCATCAAATCAACCTGCACTATTTGGCATTGCATAGAGCAACGGTGGTGTCGAGCATGCGATTAGAGAAGCCCCACTCGTTGTCATACCATGACTGCACTTTAACCAGCGTTCCACCCATGACCTTAGTCAAAGTGGACTCAAATATAGATGATGCCGGATTATGATTAAAATCACATGACACTAATAAATCTTCGTTGTAGGCAAGCACACCACTTAACGCCCCTTGGGAAGCTTCTAACATAATATTGTTCACTTCTTCGACTGTGGTGTCGCGGGAAGCTTGGAAAGTCAAATCAACAATCGATACGTTGATCGTCGGCACACGCATTGCAAAGCCGTCCAACTTACCATTCATTTCAGGCAAAACTAAACCAACGGCAAGTGCTGCACCGGTTTTAGTCGGAATCATTGATTGCGTTGCAGAGCGCGCACGACGCAAGTCAGAGTGCGCTACATCAGTTAGCACTTGATCGTTGGTGTAAGCATGAATAGTGGTCATCAAGCCGTGCTCAAGACCAATTTTTTCATTCAGTGGTTTAACCAAAGGAGCTAAGCAGTTAGTGGTGCAAGATGCGTTTGATATAACAGTATCAGAGGACTTTAAGATACTGTCGTTTACGCCATACACGACGGTGGCATCAACATCGCTACCACCGGGTGCTGAAATGATGACTTTTTTAGCGCCAGCGGTTAAATGCGCTGAAGCTTTTTCTTTGCTCGCAAAAAATCCAGTGGATTCATGCACTACATCCACACCTAATTCTGCCCAAGGAAGTTTAGCCGGGTCACGCTCACTACATACACGAATACGATCACCATTGATGATCATATGATCGCCCTCTAATGAGACATCTGCATTGAATTTTCCATGTGCAGAATCGTATTGAGTTAAATGTGCGTTAGTGCTCGCGTCAGCTAAATCATTAATTGCCACCACTTGAATCTCATCAGTACGACCAGACTCATACAGTGCACGTAAAATGT
>CBFHSW010000043.1:0-3439 GCA_965658595.1 Gammaproteobacteria bacterium
AACAGCAATCTCTTTTTGATCACTGAAGGAAGATGTAAATACTACACCTAGTACGAATATGCCTATTCCGATGTGAGCTACTGACATGCCGTACATGGCACGCGGAATTTTTGTAATAGACTTAAATAAAGATGTACTTTGGTCTCGTTTTGCAATTAATCGAGCGATGGCAAAGCCTGCACTAAGAATCGCCCAAAAGGCTGCTGCAATTCCAATTGTCGTCATCACTGTAGTATCACGATAGATAGCTAATGGAAGTATAATACCGAGTGCAAAAGCGATAAGGAAATATGCTCTGAGTTTTGTTATCAATTCTTTAATAGTCACTCTGCGCCATTTAGCCAATGGCCCTAAGCCCATTAAAAATATTAATGGCAACATCAAAGGCACGAATACTGCAGAAAAATATGGAGGTCCAACTGAGAGTTTGGGCAGTCCCAATGCATCCAAAAACAATGGGTAAAGCGTGCCAATTAAAATCGTTAACATGGAGACAACCAACAATACATTATTGAGCAATAACATGGTTTCTTTGGAAACCACATCGAAGCGTCCACCGCTGGTGAATTTGACAGATCTCCAAGCATAGAGCGATAAAGATCCACCGACGACAATCGCCAAGAAAGCCAATATATAAACACCTCTGGCCGGATCACTTGCAAATGAATGCACCGACACTAAAACACCAGAACGCACTAAAAATGTTCCTAACAAACTCAGTGAAAATGCCAAAATGGAAAGTAAAACTGTCCAACTCTTAAAGGTGGCACGTTTTTCAGTCACGGCTAGAGAATGTATTAACGCTGTACCCACTAACCAAGGCATGAAGGATGCATTCTCAACCGGATCCCAGAACCACCATCCACCCCAGCCGAGTTCTTGATAAGCCCACCAACTACCCAGAGCAATACCTATGGTTAAAAATACCCATGCGATATTCGCCCAAGGACGTGACCATTTCACCCACGCTGAGTCTAATTTACCACTAATCAACGCGGCAATTGCAAAAGCAAAGGCGACAGAAAATCCTACATACCCCATGTAGAGCATTGGCGGATGTATCACCAAACCTGGATCTTGTAACAATGGATTCAGATCTCTGCCTTCAGCAGCAGCTGGAAACATACGTTCAAAAGGGTTTGAAGTGAGTAGTGTAAATAAAATAAAACCAATACTGATCATACCCATGACGGCAAGTACGCGTGCGAGTACATCTTCCGGCAAGCTACGACTCTTGATAGCAACAGCGAAACCCCACCCTGCTAGGCACAACACCCAGAGTAACAATGAGCCTTCATGCGCACCCCAAACGGCCGAGATTCGATAATATATCGGTAGTAAGGTATTGGAATTATTAGTTACATATAAGACTGAAAAATCATTAGCGATAAAACTATAAGTGAGACACAAAAAAGCAATCAATAAGAAAAGGAACTGGCCGCTAGCTGCGGTACGACCAACACTCATCATGTTGATGTTATTTGTCTGAGCTCCCCATAGAGGCAAGATCGACTGCGCGATGGCTAAACATAGCGCCACTATAAGTGCAAACTGTCCGAGTTCTGGAATCATAGTTTTACTGGTGTATTGTGTTGATTATTATTGTTAATTTTTAAAGATTAAATGGGGTTATTAATTTATTAAGTTCTGCTGCTTCAGACATTGCACTAGCTGTTAAGTGTGTTAATTTCATGCAACCATTCTAGAGCAACGAAATAACCATTTAGTTATTCATAACTTTTAATCCATGAAATTATATGACCGTTAATTGATGGGGATAGCTTGCGGATGTTGTCCACCAGCTGCTTTCAATGCTTCCGCCACTTCTGGTGGCATGTAATTTTCATCATGTTTTGCAAGCACTTCCTGAGCGATGAAAACTCCCTGCTGATTTATCTTCCCCTGCGCTACAATTCCCTGCCCTTCTCTGAATAAATCTGGTAGTAAACCGGTGTAGCTAACAGTAATGCTGTCCGCAGTATCAGTTAAATCAAATGAAGTGGTGACTCCATCTTGATGTCTTGTTACTGACCCCGCTACAACTAATCCTCCAAGACGAAAAATTTGGTCAGCACTAATATTCTCTGATTCAATTTGTGACGGGCTATAAAAATATAGCAGATTCTTTTGGAAAGCGAACAAAGCCAAGGCTGTCGCTGTTGCAAATCCAGTCACTAATATGACGATAAATGTCAGTCGTTGTTTACGTTTTGGTGTCATCCTGAGTTGTCCTCTTCAGACAATTCCCGCAGGTGTTTGAGAATGTGTCTTCGCTGCATTTTAATGGCAACAACATTAAGTATTAACACTGCTGCGACCACTGCATATGATCCCCATACAAAGAATGCATATCCGTCCATTAGAAAAAACTCTTTCATTAAAGTTCCTTAGTCATTTGCTGTACCCATGAGGCTTCTCTCTCACGCATAAGTAATTCATTTCTAGAACGTGCAAACAAGACAGCAAAGAAGTAAGTCTTAAATGCGAAGAACATAATGAATAATGGGGTCAACATAGACGCAGGTGCCGAAGGTGAATCGAATTTAGTCACCGTAGGTCCTTGATGTAATGTGTTCCACCATTCCACCGAATAATGAATTATCGGGATATTAATTATACCAACGATTGCTAATATTGATGCGGCCTTAGCCCCTGTACGCGGATCTTCATATGCACTGTATATGGCAAGTACACCAACATATAAAAATAACAACACTAACTCCGACGTAAGTCTTGCATCCCAGACCCAGTAAGCTCCCCACATCGGCTTACCCCACAGCATCCCCGTGATCAGAGCTAGCAGTGTGAATGACGCACCAATCACAGCACATTGACCAACGACAATCTCAGCCACCTTAATTCTCCAGACCAATGCCACGATTCCGGAGGTCGCCATCACCATGTAGGCAAACATTGATAGCCATGCAGATGGAACATGGATATACATAATTCGTACTGTTTCACTCTGTTGATAATCTGGCGGAGAAATAATTAAAGCCCAATATAAACCGACCGCCATTAACACTACGGTTATCAACGTCAGTATTTTGGTCCATCGACCCGACCACTCATAAAAGAATTTAGGTGATCCATATTTATGAATAAATTGCATCATAGGTTTTATTCAAGCGTATTTTTATTGTATTAATTTGTGATTCGTTAATTGGATACTTTCAGCGCAGCAACCACCGCGAAGGGTATAAGTATGAGTGACATAATCAGGAATGCACCCAGCAGCGCATAATACCCTGAAACGGGTTGATAATCTGCTGCTGCAGCAATTGCCATAGTGGAAAAGATCAGTACAGGGATATAGAAAGGCAGTATCAGTAAAGAGGATAAAATACCGCCAGATTTCAAGCTTAAGGTCAATGCTACCCCAAGCGAACCTAATAAGCTTAGTATTGGTGTGCTTATGATCAACGTTATGATCAAACTA
>CBFHSW010000044.1:0-1814 GCA_965658595.1 Gammaproteobacteria bacterium
TATGACTACATTGACAGACGAAGTTGATGTGTTTCCACCAAAAGCACGTGTCTATTAAGCGCGTATAAACAGTTTTGTAAGGATTTATCGAGGATTATTTCATGGCAGAATTTACTCTACCAGCTAACTCAATAGTTAAAAAAGGAATCACATTTGATGCGCCTGCAGGTGCAACTAATGTTAAAACTTTTAAGGTCTATCGCTACGATCCAGAAGATGGAAAGAATCCACGCGTTGATATTTATCACGTCGACATAGATAGCTGTGGTCCAATGGTGTTAGATGCTTTAATAAAGATCAAAAATGAAATCGATGCTACATTGACTTTTCGTCGTTCATGTCGTGAGGGGATTTGTGGTTCATGCTCTATGAATATTGGTGGCATGAACACTCTAGCGTGTATCAAGGCTATTAGTGATTTCAAAGGCGATATTGAAATTTACCCACTTCCACACATGGGTGTAGTGAAAGATCTAGTGCCAGACTTAACTAATTTCTATGCGCAATATGCTTCTGTGAAACCATGGATGCAATCAGATACACCTCCGCCGCCAGATAGAGAACGTCTTCAGTCAAAAGAAGATCGTGAAAAACTTGAAGGACTGGAAGAGTGTATTCTATGTGCATGTTGCTCAACTAGTTGCCCAAGTTATTGGTGGAACAGTGATCGATACATAGGCCCAGCCGCATTACTCGCAGCTTATCGTTGGATCTCAGACAGTCGTGATGAATCAACTGGCGAACGTTTAGATGACTTGGAAGATCCGTTCAAGTTGTATCGCTGTCACACAATTATGAATTGCACTAATGCGTGTCCAAAGAACTTAAACCCGGCAAAAGCGATCGCTGAGATTAAGAAGCTCATTATTCACCGTAAGACTTAAACAATGACTCAAGTGCCAGATCAATCAAAACTGCGTTGGCGTTGCCGTCGTGGAACGAAAGAGCTGGACACTTTGACAGAGCGCTATCTGGACGATTACTTTGCAGATGCGGGTAGCGCTGAACAACAAGCCTTTGCATCTTTGCTTGAGTTGCAGGATCCTGAATTACATCAAATACTCACACGTGAAGTATCACCTCCAGATGCAAACGTCGGTGCAATAGTCGAGAAAATACATCGGCTATAAATTCCTATCAGCATAGTTAGAAAAACTCTTTCTCTATACTTTTAGAGAGATCTATTACTTCTCAATACCGCATTAAAAAAAATTTCATGGTGATTATGCATATATACATTTTTAATGCTTTTAACATCATAAAAGATTAATCTACCCTCTATGAGAAACACAGTTCAACCTCCAATCATTCCATCACCTGACCCGCAAACTTTTGCAGGTTTAATGGAGATATATGAAACTAATTATATTAATCTGCGCAGATTATGTGGCAAGCTGCAAACCTTGAGGCAGGGGATTATTTCAGAAGTTGAAACAGGTTTAGATTTACATCTGTATATTATTGAGCGTTCTAAGTATACGCTGACGCTTAAATTAACTTATCAATTCTGTTTAAAAGATAGCCCTCATGTTGAGGATTATCCGGATATGTTAGTACGTATTTATTTCGATGCTAAACAGGCAGAAGTGCTCAATGTTTCAAGAAAATCATCCAATATTGTGCACTATCAGAGTCGATTATTTAATAAATGGCACTCCAATCGATTTTTATATAAATGGCTTAATTATTGTATAAATCAAGGACATACGTTTAAAACAGAGACTTTAGAGGAAGTTATATAGATAAAAATCTCATTATACCTGAAACTTGATAATGCTTTTATGGACTAATACTTAATAAATGAAATTTTTTCC
>CBFHSW010000045.1:0-4580 GCA_965658595.1 Gammaproteobacteria bacterium
TTTATTAGATCGTGTGGCTTCCGTGCAAGGTCCAAATTATCAAGCCGTGCGGGCTTATGTTGATGTCAGTAAAGATGAACAATTACTGACAGCATTAACGCCCGAGAAACGTATTTACACTGTGCAGAAAAACCCAATGACTGAGGCCAGTATCGATACCGGAATTTTTCGTGATCTTTACGTGGCCTTAGGTGAGCCTGTCAGTGATCAAGAATGGGGGATAAGGATTTATTATCGACCATTTATCCAATGGATATGGTTCGGTACCATTTTAATGGCGATTGGTGGTATTTTGGGTGCGACTGATAAACGCTACCGATTAGGTATGAAATAGAAGCCCCATGATACGTGCCATACTACCCATTGCTATATTTAGTGTTCTCGCAGGATTTTTATATGTTGGTTTATATAAAGATCCGAGCTTGGTTCCATCACCTTTAATTGGAAAACCGATCCCATCTTTTCAACTTTCTACACTGAAAGATGCAGATGCAATAATCACTCAAGAGAACTTCAAGGGTGAGATAGCGCTGATCAATGTATGGGGAACATGGTGTGTTGCCTGCAAACAAGAACATGCTGCACTGGTATATATAGCCGACAAGAAGAACATACCGATATACGGCCTCAACTATAAAGATGACCGTGAAATGGCGAAACAATGGTTAGTGGATTATGGTGATCCTTATGTAATGAGTGCATTTGATGCCAGTGGAAGAATAGCTATTGATTTTGGAGTGTATGGTGCACCTGAGACTTTTCTCATTGATGACAAAGGTATTATTCGTCATAAATTGGTTGGAATAATGACGGCAGATGTTTGGGAACAACAATTTGTTCCAAAAATTCAGCTGATTCAACAAGGCCAATAATATGCAGATGAATGTATTGTCACAGCAATTTGCTAAAGTATTACTTCCAGTACTCCTGGTAATGTTTATGAGTGTCCAGTTGTCAGCGCAACTGATAGAAATAAAGCCTGAATATCAGCAACGCTATCACGCAATCTTAGAAGAGCTAAGGTGCCTAGTTTGTCAAAATCAAACATTAGCGGATTCCAGCTCTGAGCTAGCTACAGACTTGCGTGTTGAAGTTAAAAACATGTTAGAAAATGGTCGTGCTGACCAGGAAATTTTAGATTTTATGTCAGCTCGGTATGGCGATTTTGTCTTATATAATCCACCTGTTAAGTCGCATACATTATTTTTGTGGCTAGGTCCTTTTGTGTTCTTGTTAATAGGCGTGATATCAGCACTGGTTATAGTCTCTAAGCGTTCAAAGTCAGAGCAGGGTATATCTGATGAACAACAACAACGTGTTAAAGAGCTTTTAAATAAAAAATAAATCCACAAAGAGATTTCCACTATGACGTTTGTAGTTCTTGCTGTATTACTCACTATGTTTGGTTTGTTTTTCATAGTGATGCCACTGCTATCTAAGCAGCAGCAAACATCTTCTGATCAACGTGAGCAATTAAACCGCTCAATTTATTTGGCTAAAGTGGATGAGCTTGATGCAGATCTAGATAAAGGTTCGCTTGATCAGGATGAATATCAATTAGCCTTAAATGACTTGCAGAAGACTCTAATCGATGATGTTGATGACACTCAATTTTTACCATTTGAGTCCAGAAGGTCATGGCTTTTAATTGCCTTTGTTGTTGTGGCTTTTTCTGGGAGTAGCTTTTACCTGTATCAAGATATTTCAACGTTTGAGACTGACCAACAAACACAACAGCGTTTAGAGGTTTCTCAAATGAAAAGCATAGAAGCAGCAATAACAGGTTTAGAGTCTCGTTTGCAAGATGATCCTCAGGATCTCGATGGATGGAAAATGCTAGGTCAAACCTATTCGACTATTGAAAATTTTCAACTTGCTAGAGATACATATCTAAAGGCTCTGCAGTATTTTGGGGGTGATCCTGATTTGCTAGTATTGGCTGCAGAGGCTTCTGCGTTCTCTAATGATGAGCTTTTCACAGAGTATGAAATAAGTTTACTCAAGCGTGCACTAGCTGTAGATCCTCGTCATGAGCGAGCTTTATGGTACTCAGGTTATTCCGCATTTCTCAATCAAAATTATCAAGAATCAGTTCAATACTGGACGCTATTACTTGATCAGGTGCCAGACAGTCGTCCTGAAGTCAAACAATCACTGGGACAGTTTTTGACTGATGCACGTGAACGTGCAGGATTACCGGCACAAACAATTCCGCAACAAGCCTTGCCCAGAAAAATATCAGTGCGAGTGTCTATATCAGAATCGTTGTTAAATACCTTACGTGGTGACGAGACTTTATTTGTATATGCCAAAGCAGTTGCTGGTCCACCCATGCCATTGGCTCTGGTCAGGTTAACAGCACGGGATTTACCAGTGACTGTCACGCTCAATGAAGACACTTCTATGATGCCCAATATGACGCTGAAAAATGCTGACCAAGTTCACGTGCTGGCGCGCGTATCATCATCAGGGCAAGCAATACCGCAACCGGGTGCCTTATTGTCTGATGCTCAATTAGTTGATTTCTCTGAGCAAGCTCAATCTGAAATTGATTTAAACATCCATCAAAAAAATTGATAGAAAGTACTCCCTGATATAATATAAGCATATTATTATTTACTTCTAAATAATTCAGGTATGTGTCCCCAAATTTTTTATCAACTATGCATGATGCTGTTCAGCACTCGCATGCTATCTCTATTCGCTGTCTTGATGCTGTTTGCGCAACCGGGTGTGGCAGATGCTTGGCACTTAGATAAGAAATTGAAAACACCTGCATGGTTAAGTTTTTCTGGTAGTCATCGGGTTCGTTATGAATATCTAGATAATCAGTATAGAGCAGGGCGGTCGGGTAATGATGAGTTATTGCTGATGCAAACTCTGTTCAAAACGTCATTACAATTTGATTCTATTAGTGTGAATTTAGAATTGTTGGATGCTCGTCAGTCATTAGCAGATAGCGACAGTTCACTGACAATAGGTAATGTGAATGCATTAGATATCCTGCAAGCTTATCTGCAACAGACTCATTCCAACTCAGACTACACTCATACAATGAAACTGGGTCGTTTTACTATGGATGTAGGGAGTCGACGACTTCTTGCGCGCAATAAATTTCGTAACACGATTAATTCATTCACAGGTTTTGACTGGATAACGAGTCATAATCAAAATTCTCAGATTCGAGTTTTTTATAGTTTACCTGTGTCACGCCTACCCAATCAGTTTGATGATTTAAAAGATAATCAGTTAAAAAGAGACAGAGAAAATCATGATGTTCGCTTGATGGGGATTTTCATAAAAAACCTACTCTGGGCAGATGTGCAAGATGAGTGGTATTTCTACGATCTAGATGAGCATGATCATGCTAACGTGGCGACTAAAGATCGAGACTTGCGGACGTTTGGTTCACGTTTATACATTCCCTCACAACCTAATCATTTGGATGCAGAATTTGAAGTTGCGCTACAATGGGGACATTCGAGAGCATCTAAGTCGGAGACAGATAATCATGATTTAGATCATTTTGCGTACTTCGCTCACATGGAAATAGGTTATCAAAGTGATGGCAAAGGATATCCTCGCATTGCGTTAGAATTTGACTATGCCAGTGGTGATGATAATCCCAATGATGGCGACAATAATCGTTTCGATACTTTGTACGGAGTGCGTCGTGGCGACTTTGGGCCTCTAGGTATATTTGGTCCTATATCACGGGCTAATATTATTTCCCCAGCGATTCGATTGCAATTCAATCCTGCAACAGCTATTACAGTCATCGCCACCTATCGTGGTCTTTGGCTGGCCAATGATAAGGGCGCTTGGGTAACAGCAAAACTTCATGATGTTAATGGCAAAACTGATAGTTATGTGGGCCAACAGTTTGAAGCCCGATTACGTTGGAACATGATTCCTAATAATTTTCTTTTAGAAGTGGGTGGGGCACATTTTATAAAAGGTAGCTTTGCACGCAATGCGCCGAACGCCAGTACTGATGATGATTCAACTTTTGTCTACACTCAAGCGACATTGACGTTTTAATTAATTATATAAGCGACATAAAAATAACAGACCCTATGATGGAAAAATGCATGAAAAATAATATGCTAATGACATTAGCTATAATGTTGTTATCACTGCCAGTTTGGTCGCAGTCACATATCTTGTTGCAATCGACGACTTCAACAAAAAATTCTGGTTTATATGATTATATATTGCCTAAGTTTACAGAAGCATCGGGTATACAAGTACGTGTTGTGGCAGTAGGCACTGGCCAGGCATTAAGAAACGCACAGAATGGTGATGCCGACGTTTTAATTGTCCATGCAAAACAGAGAGAATTAGAATTTGTTGCACAAGGTTATGGTCTTCATAGACACAAATTAATGTATAACGATTTCATTGTTGTTGGTCCTGGTGAGGATCCAGCGGATGTCGCTACTAGTCATAAAATAGTAGAAAGCTTAAATAGAATTGCGTCCTCACAATCTGTATTTCTATCACGTGGTGATGACAGTGGCACACATATCAAAGAGCTATCCTTATGGACGCTTGCTGACATTGATGTTAAGTCACATAGC
>CBFHSW010000046.1:0-31633 GCA_965658595.1 Gammaproteobacteria bacterium
AATGGGGTTGCAAGCATATAACCTTGCCCTATGCTGGTGATTACTGTTTCACCTGGATACCACGGTTGGCCCTTGGTATTCACTTTCCAAGTTCGCGATGGTAGCAGACCATCAATCTCACCAACTGTATCGATACCCGTCAACTGACCGAGACCAAATCGTGATAGAAACTGATACATATTATCAATCCCCATCTCATGACCCACTTTGTAAAAGTAAACATCACAAGACTGAGCAATCGCTTTAGACATATCGACAACACCATGCCCCTGCTTTTTCCAGTCTCGATATTTACGTGTGTTGCCCGGCAATCTAAAATGTGGGCCCGCATACATCGTCTGTTCAGGACTCATGATCTGGTGTTCAAGCGCAGCCATAGCAACCAATGGCTTAACAGTTGAACCCGGTGGGTATTGACCAACCAGCGCGCGATTAAATAGTGGTTGAGCTGGGTTATCTCGAAGTTGTGAATAGGCTTTTTGACCAATACCATTCACAAACAAATTAGGATTGTAGGTGGGCTGACTGGCAAAAGCTAAGATATCACCATTATTAGGATCCATGGCGACAATGGCACCTTTTTTACCCTCTAACAAAGTTTGTGCCTGAGTCTGTAACGACTTCAGTAATGACAATTGCAGGTCCACACCTTTAATGGGTGCTTGAGTCTTAAGCACACGCAATGGACGTCCTTGCGCATTAATTTCTACATGATGATAACCGACCTCACCATGCAAGACAGATTCATATTTTCTTTCTAGCCCCAATTTTCCTATATACGAAGTGCCAGCATAATCTCGCCTATCTAAACGTGAGAGGTCTGACTCATTAATACGTCCAACATATCCCATCACATGAGCAAAGTGTTTCCCTTGAGGATAATAACGCATGGAGCTGGCACTAATTTGCACACCAGGGAAGTAATATTGGACCACTGCAAATTTTGCCACTTCTTGGTCACTAAGATTGTAGACCAATGGGATTTTTTGAAATGACTGTTTGCGTCTAAGTTCTTTTTTGAAGCGCCTCAATTCATGGGCTTGGATGCTGATGATATCGGATAAGGCTTCCAAGAGAGCATCCATGTCATTCACACTGGATGGAGTGATGTCTAAACGATAATTTGGTTTATTGTCTGCAAGTAACACTTCCCCATGGTCATAGATCAGACCACGCATGGGAGGAATCGCTTCTACTCTGACGCGATTATCATTGGATAAAGTTTGATAATGCACATTATGAGTGATCTGCAGGTCATAGAGTCGAAATAACAACAACAAAAACACCACCGTCACCACGATACTGATCACTAATGCACGCGCACGGAACAGGGTGGATTCTTTTTTTGTGTTATTGAGGGCTACTCTTCGCATATTCTTTCCCTAACACCCTAAGGGTAAAGCGCTCATCAAAACGATTGGCTTCATCGACTACTTTGACCGTCCAACACGGTAGACTAATGTCGTTCAACATGCACACACTTTATCATATCGAATGGGAAACTAAGACATAAACATACGACATGAACGACTGTCTGTTATCACTCAGATTGCTCATGCCATCTCAAATCAATCATACCGATCTATAGTCATTTTCTATAGACTCATTGACAGAAACGATCAGTGACTCAAGCAAGCCACTTAAAAGATTTATGAGGATAATCGATCAGAATTATCAACCAAACTGGCTAACCAATTTGAAAATATTAATGTAGCGCTGTCTTGCCAATGACTTTCAATTCCTGCTTGAAGCTGCGATTCAGGAAATTTTTCAATCATTTTTATATCTGCAACACCTGCTTTCACTTCAGCTTGGAAAGCTTGTGCTACCAAGATAGCTGGCTGATCAAAATAATTCGCTGGTAGAGGTGGATAATCGCTACGCTCAGCATTGAGGAAGCGAATGATTTCACGTTTGTATTCTTTGAGCAGGCTAATGTCATCATATTCTGGGTGACCCTGAAAATAAACCACACTGTGATCCTCCTCAGCAGCCAACTGCACACCCGCTTGATTACTACATATCAATGGTTTGATGTTATGCGTTAAAAAATCGTCAGCCGAAACATCATTGTAACGAGAGTGAACCATAAAAAGTTGTTTCTCTACACCTGTCAGCAACTCATGATCTGGTGTGGTAACGTGATGTTCAAACACTCCCCAACATTTATCACCCATATGACGTCGTTGCACATCATAATAAACCTGCATGGCTGCATGGGTAGCCAAACAAGAGCATAAGGTCGACTTAAGATGAGACTTAGACCACAACAACAGAGACTTTAATGGCTGCCAAAAAGATTCTTGCGCTAGTTTTGATTCAGTAATATTTGCTCCTGTTACCACCAACGCATCCAAGCCTGCATGCTGAATATTTTCTAGAGACTGATAATGCTGTTTGAGATAAGCATGCGCGTGCTCTGAACGATCCAATTCATCACAACGCAGTGGATAAACATAGCAGTTGATATTATCGTTACTGCCTAGCAGACGAAAAAATTGTCTCTCAGTCGCTGTCAATGCTGCATCTGGCATCATATTGAAGAAACCAATCTTTACATTCGGCACAGACTCACTACATTGCTCAGGTGTGAGCACTGTAATACCCTCACTCTGAAGTCGGCCATATAGAGGTAAGTTGTTATGCTTAACTAACGCCAAAATAAATCCACAAAAAAATTTATTGATTAATCGACTGACAAATCAAATCAACAAAGTCTTTTTGATCGCGAACATTTTGGATGTCTTCAAGATTAACAGCATAGCCATATTGCTCAGCAATAGATTCATACAAAGGCTTGCGATGTTCAAGTAACTTCGGAAAAACCCAACTATTAAATTGATCAGGAACGATCTGTTCTATCTCTTGAATATTGTTTTCCTCAAGAAAGATTTCGATATGGTCTTGTAAAAACTGTTCCTGGAAATAAAGGGGTTTAGGAGCAGTTACCGCACGCTCACATAATAACTTTTCATGTTCCTGGTTTGCACGGATATATAAAATCAGTGTTTTTTCCGATAACACTCTAAAGACTTCTTGATCATCCAACTCACATAAACTACCACCTGCATCATTCAGAAAATTTGGGTAGCCATAGATATCTTGAGCTTTTTTCATGAAATCCGGCACGTCCAACATAGCAAAAATTTCAGCCTGTCTATGCAGCCTTTGACGTTTCATGAACTCGCTGAATTCTAGACCACCTAGCTCTGGATTGCCTAGCTTGCCGAGAAAAGTTGATACCGGCTCCAGGTTATTGACTGTGATGTTATTGCAAATATAAATAGAATCAGAGCGTAACAAATCGGCCAAAAAATCCACGTTCATCGCTTTGGCTTTGATGTTGTCTAAGATTGGCTCTTCCAAATACTTGGTGCCAATTCGATAATCACCGGAATAATGAAACCATTGTTGATTATCAAGCTTGTTAGCCAACGTAGTCTTACCCACGCCTGACATACCCAACAAAGTGATGGCTTTATGATCTAGTTGTTTAAATGCTTGCGCTGAAATCTTCATTGATTTGTAAGTCTTAACGTTATTAGTTAACGATACTAGGAAGAGATTGGAATCATAACAGCAAAGTGCAGGCTGTACATCAACCTAATCGCAGCGTCGCAGGCTAGATAGCGCTATCTAGCTCTATATCGGGACCTATTGATGAGGAGTGATACTTAGAGTTAACAGCTTATGCGGATCGTTATCGGCGGCCTATGTTAGGCATTATTCAGATATGCCGAGAGTCTGGCTTTTAGTGCGTTGCGCATATCATCTGCCACCATGTAGAAACATGGCACCACAATCAAAATCAAAATGGTGGCAAAAATCAGACCGAAACCTAAGCTCACCGCCATCGGTGATAAGAATGCGGTTTGTCCACTGGCAAAAAATATTAGTGGCGAAATACCTAGAAAGGTAGTCACTGTAGTCAATAAAATAGGACGTATCCTGACTCGTCCAGCATCGATCATAGCGTCATAGCAAGAGACACCCTCCGCCAAACGCTTTTTAGCAAAGTCGACTAAAATCAAAGAGTCATTCACCACAATACCCGTCAAAGCTAAAAAGCCAATCACCGATAGGAACTGCAAGTTATAACCAAATAGCATGTGTCCAATGATCACGCCGACTATAGCAAATGGAATGGATAACATAATCACAAATGGATCCAATAAAGACTTAAATAAAGCCGCCAAGATAAAGAAGATAATCGCTAGGGCAATGACTAGCGCATTCAACATATCATTGAAAGAATCATTGGCCTCTTTCTTTTCACCCAAGAATAATAATTTCATGGCAGATCCCGGATTATTCAAGTAATCGAACTCCGCGCTTATCAATTCATTCACTTCCAATGGCGTGGTCACATCAAGATCCACTTCGGCCGTGACTACCGCTAAACGCTGCGCATCTCGCCTCAGTATCGTGCCTAAGCCTCTCTCCAGAGTTAAATCAGCCACTTCACCCAAATACACACTGCCACCAGAATTTAATGTCAACGGTAATGTCGATAAACCTGCACTATCTTTACGTAGCGCTTCTGGATAGATAACACGCACGGGATAGCGATCTTCCTGCCAATTCACATGAGTAACTTCTAAGCCGACAAAACCGGTACGCACGGCATTAGCAAGATCGGCTTGCGTGAGGCCTAGTTGTCGGCCGCGCTCATTGAGTACATATTGATACTCTAGTTTGCCAGGCTCCAGATCTTGGCTGACATCTTTGACTCCGGGCACTCTTTTTAGGAACTGCCCGATGTCAGAAGATTTTTCAATCAACTGATCAATGTTTTCACCGATCACTCCAACTTCAATATCAGCACCGGCAGGTCCGCCTTGGGGTCGTAAGATAGAAAAACGCTGTATGCCGGCCACACTCTGCAACTCAAAGCGAATATCATCAATAATTTCTTGAGTACTGAGGTTGCGGGTACCACTCTCACCAAACTTAAGATTCACCAACGGAGACACATATTTTTCTATGAATGTCTGAGGTGCGGCCTTATTCAAATCAATCGACAATTGAATATAATTACTGCCCATCTTAAGACGATTAAAATCGACCAAAATCACACCCACATTGGTGAGCATAGTGTTCAGGTCTTGTTCTGCTACCACTTCTAGAATTTTGTCTTCGATAGTAATCGCCAAAGCAGAGGTATCCTCAACACTGTAAGTGTTAGGCGCTTCAATATTTACTAAGAATTGACCAATTTCTACATTCCCAAATTGGTTATAAGGCAATCGTGTCTGCGCATAAGTAAGCACCACACCGAGCACAGCTAGCGTTAAAATCGATACCACATAACGATGAGTGAGTGCCCACTTTAGAGCACTTAGATATTTGTCCAGTGAGTCTATCCAGAAGGTATGACGTTGACGGGTTTGCAGACGCAGTATTTCAGAGCAATGCGAAGGCAATATCACAAAGGCCTCTATCAAAGAGCCAATTAATGCCGCCGTGACCACTACAGGAATTACTTCAATAAATTTACCCAGAGTGCCACTCACCCCGAACATAGGAATAAACGCTGCTACGGTAGTACAGGTGGAAGCAACGACTGGCCAGAACACTTCTCGCGCACCCATGATTGCGGCCTGCGTTCTCTCCATGCCTTCTTCCAAATGTCGATAAATATTTTCTGTCACGATAATGGCATCGTCGACAATCATACCCAAGGCAATGAGGAAGGCGAACAACGACACCATATTGATGGTGTAGCCCAAATAATAAATCAGAATAATCGCCACTAAGAAAGACACGGGGATTCCCAGCGCGGTGACCAAGGCAATTCTCAAATTCAAAAATAAATACAGAGAGATCAACACCAAGACTAACCCGATCACACCTGAGGACCGTACCGTTTCTAGACGCGTCTTGACCGCTACTGACAAATCACTAAACAATCCTGTTTGCAATCCAGCTGGCAACTTGTCGGCCTGTGAACTTGCATATTCTCTAACTGAGGCCGCTACATCAATAGTAGAAGCACGTGCTGTTTTAGTAACGGTAAGATTAACTGATGGCGCGCTATTAAAGCGCCCAATGGTTTTTTCTTCTTCCAACTGCAATGTGATATTGGCAATTTCTGAGAGCAACAGCTGCCCGCCATTAACATCACTGCGCAGGACTAACTTTTTTACTGTTGCCACATCTGGAGCCACACCCATACCTCGAAGCAGTATGTCACCCTCATTGGCTTTAAGAGAACCTCCCGGCAAATCATCTAGGTTGCGAGTCAGCGCATTAGTCACCTCAGACAAAGTCACCTGCCGTGCTGCCATCACGTGCGGATCAACCTCTACCCACAACTCCCATTGACGGTCACCAGCAATACCCACGCTGGCCACTCCTGACAAACCTAATAGATCACGGCGCACATTTTCAGCAGTTTCATATAATAATCCGCGTTCCACATCACCATACAGACTCATACTGATTACAGGGAAGCGAGTTTTTAAACGTGTTACCTCAGGGGTTTCAGCCAAGTCTGGTAGGTCATCAACAGTGTCGATAACAGAGCGCATCTCACGTAAAAACTCATCCAGATCAGTATCTGTCTTCAACTTGATTTCTACTTTAGACAGACCCTCTGAACTCTGTGAAGTAATCACATCTATATCAGGAAGACTTTCAATTTCCTCCTCGATTACTACCGTGACTTGACGCTCAACCTCTTCGGGAGGGGCTCCCTCATATTCAGTAGTAATCCTGACCCGATCCAAATCCACTGTAGGAAATATTTCCTGTGGCAATTTCTCCCATGAGAAAAAACCAATGATAACAATGATAATCAGAAACAGATTAACGATCAGGCTATTACGAATTGAGAAATGAATGATATTCATGTGATTTGGAATATTGTGTGTTTAATATTCTGCTGTCACGGCTTGCTGATTAACCAAAGAGACCACATCACGCATAACAATCTGTTCACCTTCGATCAATCCTTCAATCACTACGTATTCATTGCCAACACGTTGCCCAATCTTTATCTCACGCAGATTGACAGTATTGTCTTCTAACAAGTACACATAAGTACTGCCATATTGATTTAATACCGCTGACACCGGAATCACTAAAGCAGACATCTGCGCTGCTAATGGCAGACTGACTTGCGCTAACGATCCTGCATATAAGCTTTCACCCGATACCCTCACCCTAACTTGATGAGTATTGGTATTGATATCTGGATCAGCTTGTAAGGCGACGATTTCACCTATACGAGTCTGCCCTTCATGAATCACTTTCACGCTATGGCCCATGTGCAGGCCCTGCACTAATTCCCCACGGATATCTAATTGCACATCAAGATGCGTCACATCAATGATGCTCAATGCCATTTGATTAACGTTAACATAATCTCCCTGCTCAACCTGCACTGCGTTAATAACTCCGTCAAATGGAGCCTGCAACTGAGTACGATCAAAATTGCGCTGAGCGCTATCCACGCGTGACTGTTGTTGGTGAATCCGTGCCTGTGACATAGATACTGCCGCTTGTAAACGCGCCACCTCTGACTGCAGATCAAATACGCGCTGACGCATCACATCCACTTTAGAGTGCGCAATCAAATTTCTCTCTGCTAACTTTTCTGAACGACGCAGTTCTTTCTGCTGAAGCGAGAGATTCTGCTCACCTAACGCTAATAATTGTCGATCTCGTTGTTGTGTTTGAGTTTCAATAATGAGGGAAGACTGCGCTTGCACCAGTTGATCTTGATAATCAGCCTGTTCTAAACTGATCAAAATATCACCAGCTGATACTTTCATACCGGGTTCAACAGAGCGCTTTTGCACCACACCAGACACCTCAAAATGCAATTTGGCGGTTTTCTGTGGATAAAGTCGCCCCGTTACCGTCTCATAGGGGTATCTGTCTTGTTTTTCTACACTCCCCACCAGCACTTTTAAAGGGATGATTTCTTGAAGATCTACCTCTGGTTGAGGTTTACTCCAAATCAAATACCAAATCAGTAGGGCTGAGGTAAAAATAATACCCAATGACAACTTGAAACTACTCATGAACTACGCCTTTTTACTACTTAATGCTCTATAATGGCCGAATTGTGTACCAATGACCGACAATCGCGCGACTGATAATATGTTAATAATCTAGTTTTACTTCAAATTAACCAAAACCTATTTGAATAAGTTTGAGACTAGAGAACCATAATCAGCGCTGACATCAATAAAAAAATAATAATACCAATAACCCATTCTATGTTAATTCGGATTTCTGCACGTTCTATACTGTCTGTTTCTCAGCGTCAGGCTTGCACATGGCTACCGGCCAACACTCTGCTAATAGTGTTGCTACTAATGACTAGCACTGCATCGTTTGCCGAAGATGATCAATGGCAACATTGTGGATCACTTCCTGACCCTCTCCTTGTAACCGATGATGATCCTCGTGTACACCTATTTAATGATGAACAGCAAGTATATGCGGACCGTGTACAGTATTTTGAGAAAGAACAAAGAGCCACGGCCGAAGGCAATGTACTGGTTCGTGACCAAGATTTGGACTTTGTTGCAGATAATGCAGAGCTCTGGACTGACACTGATACTGCGAAAGCACATGATGTGACTTATTGGTATCACTCGAATGGTGCTAGCGGTACTGCAGAAACGGCTACCCGCGTTTCAGAAACGATTACCGAACTAGATAATGCAACTTACTCCACCTGCGAGTTCTCAGATCGAGCATGGGAATTACACGCTAAACACACCACATTAGATCGTGAAGAAGGCGTGGGATATTCCAAAAACGTAGTCGCAAAATTCAAAGGTGTACCATTCTTCTACACGCCGCGTTTAAGCTTTCCACTCAACGATGATCGCAGAACTGGATTTTTAGCCCCTAAAATTGGACGCAACAGTTCCTCAGGCACAACCTTTGAAACGCCTTTTTATTGGAATATTGCACCCAATAGAGATGCCATGTTGACACCTCGTTATTTATCCAAGCGTGGCACTCAAATGGATTTAACTGGTCGTTACATTAATTCAAATTCTAAAGGTCTAGCTAACCTTCAATATCTTGACGACACAGATTACGATGATGATCGTTATCTGATTTCCTATCATCACCAGCATAATCTAGGTCAAGGATTCAAAAGTAGCTTGCTGTATAACAAAGTCTCTGATGATCACTACTTTGAAGATCTAAGCAACTCGATTGGTCTTACCAGTACACAAAGATTAGAGCGCCACGCCAATATTAGCTATGGTGGTTCACTCTGGGGTGGACGCTGGAATGGCTTAGTTAAAGTCCAGCAATATCAAATCGTAGACAGCAAAAAGTCCTCGTCGAGCAATCCCTATAAACGTATGCCACAAGTGCGTGTTAAGAATAGCTATGACAATCTTCCAGGAGGCTTTGAACTCGACACCTCCAGTGAGTGGGTAGCATTTGATCATGATGACAAGGTCGATGGTAATCGAACTCATTTGTTTGGAGAGTTGTCTCGCCCATTCCATTCGTCAATTTATCACTTTATTCCTTCTATGCGCTTCAGTCATACCCGCTATGATCTATCATCAGGCTTTAGCGGTGATGAGACACCCGTTCGTAGCTTGCCCAGCTTCTCACTAGATGGCGGCTTAAACTTCGAACGTCATTCAGCGTCTGGAGAGTTTAGACAAACCTTAGAGCCTAGATTATTTTATCTTTATACTCCAAAGCGCGAGCAGAATGACATTCCGTTATTCGACACAGGAGAATATGAATTTAGTTTCCGCCAACTATTTAGAACCAATCGCTTCAACAATGCCGATCGTGTCTCTGATGCCAACCAACTAACAACCGCCGTCACCTCGCGCTATCTTTCTAACCAAACTGGTCGTGAAATTGTTCGTGCAAGTGTTGGTGCTATTTTCTATATGGATGAAAATGAAGTCACTCTAAGAGAACAAGACCGAGACAATGGTGACAACAACTCAGATGTTGCCGCAGAACTTGCTATCAATTTTAATGATCGTTGGAGTGCTATTAGTGCGGCCCTATGGGATACTCAAAACGACGAATTCAACCGGACTAATTTCAACTTGCGCTACCAGTCAGCCAATAAATTCATCTTCAATATAGGCCATCGTTATAGACGTGAGGATTTTTCTCAGTCAGATATCTCAATGATTTATCCTATGTCTGAAAAATGGCGTGCTGTTGGACGTTGGAACTATGACTTCCGAGATGACAGAGATTTAGATTTACTGGCAGGAATTGAGTACGATACCTGTTGTTGGAATCTACGTGTAGTAGCACGTCGATTTACCAACGATAATGATGGTGATTTTAACAAAAGCTTAGAATTACAGTGGACATTGAAAGGGCTGACTACTATCGGGTCTCCACTGAATGAGCAACTACAAACAAGTATTCGTGGCTATGAAGAACTTAATTCCTTTAATAATTAGACCTATTTTTTGTGCACTCATTGTATCTGTCAGCGTTTCTATGACGACGAGTGCGGAAATCCTCATCGATCAAATTATCGCGGTGGTCGAAGATGACGTGATCACTGAAAATGAACTCATAGACAGAATCAACGTATTACGTTCACAAGCCGGTAGCTCTGCAGATCTACCAAGTGCTGAGGTATTAGCCGCACAAGTACTCGAGCGTATGATTATGGAAAGACTGCAAACCAGTTGGGGTGCGCGCCGTGGAATTCAGGTTGATGACTTATCATTAGACCAAGCCATGCGTAACCTAGCGCGTCGCAATAATATGGATCTGAATGGTTTCCGCCAGGCACTGATAAGAAAGAATATAGACTACATCACATTCCGAGAACAGATACGCACTGAAATGATCATAGGTCAGGTACATCGGCGTGCAGTTGAGGAAAATATCAAAATCAATGATAAAGAAATTGACACATTGATTGAGAGCCAAAAAAATCAACTTGATAGAAATCTTGAATATCGTCTTTCACATATTTTGATTCAGTTACCACAAGACCCTACGGCCAGTGATATTCAAGCAGCTCGCTCAAGTATCGAAGCACTGCGTGAAAAAGCCACTCGCGGCGAGAGCTTCACTCAACTAGCCATTGCTCATTCTCAGGCCCAAGATGCGCTTGAAGGTGGTGATTTAGGATGGCGCAATCGAGAACAACTACCCAAGGTATTTGCTAAGGAATTGCATGCTATGGATGCAGGAGATATCAGTGAAGTACTCAGAAGTAATAGTGGTTTTCATTTGTTTCGTATTATCGATACCCGCGGCCATCAGAAGATGATGGTTGAACAGGTGCTCACACGCCATATTTTAATTCGTTCTAATGCAGTCAGAGATGAACAAGAAATCGTCACTGACCTTAATAATCTTCGTAATCGTATTATTAATGGCGAAAGCTTTTCAGCCTTGGCTAAGGTGCATTCTGAAGATCCGGGCAGTAGCATCAACGGTGGAGATTTAGGCTGGGCTAGCCCAGACGTTTATGACCCAGCATTCAGAGATGAAATTAGAACTCTTGCGGTTAATCAACTTAGCGAGCCTTTCAAGACAAAATTCGGCTGGCACATATTAGAGCTACAAGGTAAGCGTGAGCATGACAATTCAGAACAAGCACGTCGCAATCAAGTGCGTAATTTCCTGCACCAAAGAAAACTTGAAGAAGAAAGAGAACTTTGGCAACGTCAACTGCGCGACGAAAGCTATATCGAGAACCGACTCCTTGAAACCAACTCCTAGCGTGAGACATCCTCTATGCAAGCGCTTGCCATAACTGCAGGAGAACCAGCAGGTATTGGTTTTGATATCATCTTGCAATCTCATCAAGAGCTCAAAGATTGCATCATCATTGCTGATAAAAATGCCCTACAAGAACGCGCACACCAACTCGGCATAGACATTACTCTCAGCGAGCACGCCTCTCAACAAGAAAATCATCTGTGGGTGAAACATATTCCCACTCATAGCCCAGTCATTGCCGGAGTTCTGGATGTTAATAATGCGCCCTATGTGCTGGCCTGTTTAGATGAAGCCATACAAGGCAGCGTGGCTGGACGTTATAGCGCCATCGTTACAGCACCACTGCACAAAGGAATTATCAACGATGCAGGCATCCCTTTTACAGGACACACTGAATATCTAGCTGACCAGACAAACTCTCAAGTGGTAATGCTATTAGTGGCCGATCAAGTCCGCGTGGCATTAGTCACCACTCACTTGCCGCTCAGCCAAGTCCCCTCGCATATCAATAAACAGTTGATCATTGATATCACTCAAATATTGAATCAAGACCTACAAACAAAGTTTGCACTCTCGCGACCCCATATCGCAATTTGCGGACTCAACCCACACGCTGGTGAGCAAGGACATTTAGGCCATGAAGAAATTGAAATAATTGAACCGGCCATTGCACATTTGAAAAATAATGGTGTACATGTGTCTGGCCCGTACCCTGCCGATACTTTGTTTACGCCTAAACACTTACAAGGAGTTGATGCCGTTCTTGCGATGTATCATGATCAAGGGCTACCCACGCTTAAACACATAGGATTTGGCCAAGCCGTAAATACGACTTTGGGATTGCCAATTATAAGAACCTCTGTCGATCATGGTACCGCCTGTGATTTAGCGGGAACGGGTAAAAGTGACAATGGCAGCTTAATCGCTGCAGTCAATCTCGCACGCGCGCAAGCACAATCCAATCAAGGTTAAAATACACCTCATGAAAACTAATATAAACATCTCTAACATCAGCGTTCATTTAATCACCTTTCTAATCATCAGCTGTCTATTAGTGGGTTGTTCTAGTGATGAGATAGGTGATGAGATGAGTACTGATACTGCAAATGAAACGGTAAATAATTTTAGCGAATCATCACATGGCCCTACTAGTAACGATTCCCAAGCATTATTAGCATTCACTCAACAAAGTCATGCACAAGTCAAATTATTAGCTGGCAGTCTCAAACAAGCTTTGATGTCAGCCATGCAGTCGGGAGGACCACAAGCGGCAGTTAATGTTTGCAACATGCAAGCTAGTAGTATCACTGCGGAACTCAACTCACAACAGTCGTTACAAATAAAACGCACCAGCTTAAAATACCGTAATCCCAATAACCAACCAGATGCTTGGGAACATGCTGTTCTAGAACAGTTCAATCAACAAGCGATTGAGGGTGTAGCAATCCAAGAGATGGTTCATAGCGAGAAAATAAATATGAATGGACAAGCTCAATTTCGATATATGCGCGCCATTCCCGTGCAGGCACCTTGCCTAGCCTGCCATGGTTCAGAACAACAGATTCCAGCAACTGTCAAAGCCACTTTAGTCGAGCATTATCCTGATGACCAAGCCACTGGTTATGCTATCGGCGACATCCGCGGTGCATTCTCAGTCTGGCAAAGCATAGAGTAAAACGTCGTCATTGCACTTCGCCAATGAATTAACACTTATGTCCAACGCACACAGAGCCAGAAAAAGATTTGGGCAAAATTTCCTAAATAATGACCAGACTATCCAACGATTGGTGTCGGCCATTTCTCCACAAAGAGCTGATCGATTGTTAGAGATCGGTCCTGGCCTCGCCGCCATGACGGAACCGTTAATGGCACGCGTGGAAAAAATGGAAGTAATCGAGTTAGATCGAGATCTAATTGCAGGTTTAACGAAATTCGATCCTTCAGGTGACAGATTAATCATCCATCAGGGTGATGCGTTAAAATTTGATTTCAGCGCCACCACTTCCCCACGCCGAGTAGTGGGTAATCTACCCTATAATATTTCTACACCTATCATCTTTCATTTGCTCGATAGTCTTGAGCATATTGTCGACATGCACTTTATGTTGCAAAAAGAAGTGGTTGATCGAATTTGTGCAGCTCCCGGTGATCGTCACTTTGGTCGTCTGTCCGCCATGGTACAGTCACAATGCAGCGCTATCAGTCTATTTGAGATCAACCCACAAGACTTTACACCTGCACCTAAAGTGATCTCAGCATTTATGAGGCTGACTCCGCATGCACAGCCTTTAGTAGCGCAATCATTACGTCCTAATTTTGCAAAAATGGTCAAATGTGCCTTCACGCAACCACGCAAGACACTCGCTAATAATCTCAAGAAAACGCTCGATGTGACACAAATAGAGGCACTTGGCATTGACCCTACTACCCGACCTCAGAACTTAAGTATCGATAATCTGGTCAAATTAGCTGAGTGTCTGTAAAACAGACACAAATAATTTTTGCTATAATCCTTTTAACTCATTTACGTACAAAATATACATGGCTATGGATACACCCACCGACCTCAAAATCAATGTCAGTGTTGACACCTCATACTTAGAATCACAGTCCAATAGTGAAGATGATCGCTATGTGTTCGCCTACACTGTCACCATCCAAAATCACGGTTCAGTGCCTGCTAAATTAATGACACGACATTGGATCATTACTGATGCTAACGGTAAAACACAGGAAGTTAAAGGTGAAGGCGTAGTGGGTGAACAACCTCACCTCAAACCTGGTGAAGGTTTTCAATATACCAGTGGAACCATGTTAGAAACCCCTGTTGGCACCATGCATGGAAGCTATCAAATGGTCACAGACGAAGGTGTAGAGTTCGAGGCTGATATCGATCTATTTACATTATCAGCACCACGCATTTTACATTAGTGCTCAGCCTGTAAGATAACAACCTCTCACCACATTGCTGAATTCACACATGACACTAATCGGTCAACATACTTCAAGTTAATTATGGCGACCTATGCTATTGGAGACATACAAGGTTGTCATGAAGCCTTGCAAAGGTTGCTTGAGAAAATCCATTTTGATGCTAGCCAAGATACACTGTGGCTAGTTGGTGACTTAGTTAATCGTGGCCCACAATCATTACAGACTATTCAGTTTATTCGTTCACTTGGCGATGCGGCACAATGTGTTTTAGGCAATCATGATGTACATCTGATCGCTTGCCATGCTGGAGTAAAGTCCTGTAAACCCACCAGCAGTCTGCAACAAATTCTGCAACATGATGACGCCGATGAGATAGTCAACTGGTGTCGACAACAACCCTTATTTCATTACGATCCTAAACTCAATTGGGGCATGGTGCACGCAGGCTTATTGCCACAGTGGGATCTTGCTCTTGCACTAGAATGTGCAGGTGAAGTAGAAACTCATTTACGCAATGATCACTATGCTGATTTCCTCAAGGTGGCTTATGGAAATGAGCCCTCACGTTGGAACGATCAACTAGATGCCCAACAACGCTGTCGCCTTAGCTTGAATGCTCTGACTCGCATGCGCATGTGTGATGATCAAGGTGGCATGGACTTTTCATATAAAGGCCCACTGGGAGAACAGCCGAAAGGACTGCATGCTTGGTTTGATCTGGAACGAAAATCTTCTCAATTACGCATCGTGTTTGGACACTGGTCAGCGTTAGGATTACAACAAAGAGATAATTTACTCGCCATAGATACCGGCTGTTTGTGGGGACAACAATTAACGGCGGCGCAAATTGACATACAACCAGTACGCATTCATCAGTACGAATGTGCTTAACTATTTTTGAGATAACGCTTAAAAATCATATTGTAGGGATTTTTTTCATCAGCGCGATATTCCTCAGTAGAACTTAGTCGCCATTGCTGTTCATCAATGGTTGGGAAATATCGATCACCCTCCACATCAGCATCTACATCAGTGATATACAGCTCATCAGCATGGGCTAACATCTGCTCATAAATCATGGCTCCACCAATAATAAATATTTTCTCAACTGCAACCACATGTGCCAAAGCTTGTTCAATACTATTCACTATCACACAACCCTCAGCACTGAATTCAGGATCACGAGTAATAATAATATTTTCTCTACCCGGCAGCGGTTGTATCTTCAATGAGTCCCACGTCTTTCTGCCCATGATCACCGGCGCACCTAGTGTCGTTCTCTTGAAATATTGCAAATCAGCAGGACAATACCAAGGAATATCATTACCCTTCCCTATGACGTGGTGTTTTGCTGTAGCAACAATAATGGCAATGATTGGCATGTTTATTACACTGCCACCGGCGCTGAAATATGAGGATGTGCTTGATAATCTCTCAATTCAAAATGTTCATAAGTAAAATCAAAAATTGTCTCAGCGGGTTTTACAATCTCTAGCGTTGGCAATGGATATACTGAACGTTGACACTGTAACTGAGCTTGTTCGATATGATTGTTATACACATGCACATCACCAAAAGTATGCACAAACTCTCCGGGCTGCAAACCAGTCACATGAGCAATCATCATCACTAACAGCGCATAAGAGGCTATATTGAAAGGCACACCTAAAAATACGTCAGCGCTACGCTGATATAACTGACAAGACAACTTGCCCTCTGCCACATAAAATTGAAACAAGGCATGACATGGTGGTAATGCCATATTTTCTATCTCACCCACGTTCCATGCGCTAATAATATGTCGGCGCGAATGCGGATTTGTTTGTATCTGTTCAATACATTGTTTGAGTTGATCAATAACACGTCCATCTGCAGCTGGCCATGCTCGCCATTGCGCACCATAGACAGGCCCAAGATTACCCTCTGCATCGGCCCATTCATCCCAAATGCTTACGCCAGCTGCATTCAGTGATTGGATATTGGTTTCTCCACGTATAAACCACAGCAACTCATGGATAATCGACTTGGTATGACATTTCTTAGTCGTTACCAAGGGAAAGCCTGCACTCAAATCAAAGCGCATCTGATATCCAAAACAAGAGCGTGTCCCAGTGCCGGTTCGGTCACTCTGTTCAACCCCATTATCCAATACATGTTGAAGTAGTTCTAAATACTGTTTCATTGTTGTGGCTCTCTGACAAACGTTCCCCGCTGCGCATAATAAAACAACAGCAGTCCAATGACGATCATAGGTAAGCTCAACAACTGCCCCATTGTGAGGAAATCAAATGCGACAAACCCTAGATGACCGTCGGGCTCTCGCACATATTCCACCAAGAATCTAAACAGACCGTAAAAGATTAAAAAGGCTGCCGACACACTGCCCGTTAAACGTGGTCTGGAAGAATATATCCATAATATTGCGAATAGCACTAAGCCTTCTAAAAAAGCTTGGTACAGCTGTGATGGATGACGAGCTATTTGATCTATCTGTGGAAACACCACGCCCCATGGCAAGTCTGTAGCGCGCCCCCATAATTCACCATTGATAAAGTTACCTATGCGCCCCAAGCCAAGTCCCAGAGGAACTAACGGTGCCACAAAATCTGCCAATCTGATAAGACCCCAACCCTGCTTGCGCTGATAAAGCGCCATCGCCACGATCACCCCAAGCAAGCCACCATGAAAACTCATTCCACCTCGCCAGATTTCTAGCAGGTAGAAAGGGCGCATCAGAAAATAATCAAAATTATAGAAAAATACTGAGCCGATTCGACCACCAATGATGACGCCTAAAAAGGCATAAAATAGAAAATCACTGACTTGCTCGACAGGCATAAAAGAGTCTTTTTGGGCCGCTCTTTTACAGCCTAACCACCAAAAAGCGCCAAATCCTAATAAATACATCAACCCGTACCAGCGCACAGCTAACGGGCCAATTTGTAATAGTATGGGATCGAATTCGGGATGAATAAACATACCTAAAGTTTACCATGTGACCTGCTCGAATTAGCGATTATTTTACACTTATACGCCATTGGCATTAGTTACATTAATACGGGAAAGCGATATCCTGCGATCACGCTTCGACCTTAACGGAAATCATCATGAATCACCTCAAAAATGAGACCAGCCCTTACTTACTTCAACATGTCGACAATCCTGTTGATTGGTACCCGTGGGGCCCTGAAGCTTTGCAAAAAGCTAAAGATGAGAACAAGCCTATCTTGTTATCCATCGGTTATTCGGCCTGTCACTGGTGTCATGTAATGGCGCACGAGTCTTTTGAGGATCAAGCCACCGCGGATGTCATGAATGACTCATACATCAATATCAAAGTGGATCGTGAAGAGCGCCCTGATATCGACAAAATCTATCAAACTGCTCAACACCTGCTTACTCAGCGAACGGGTGGCTGGCCACTGACGATGTTTTTAACCCCAGAAGATCAACTGCCTTTTTTTGGTGGGACCTATTTCCCGGACAAACCACGCCATAACCTGCCAGCATTTAAAGATCTCTTGCAGCATATCGCTCAAGCGCATCAAAACAAACATAGTGAAATCGTCAGACAAAACCAATCACTGCAAGACGTGATGAAAAATTTATATCAATCGAATGAACACCCAATTGGTATCGATGCTCGCCTAGTGCATGCAGCTAAAGATCAGCTAGTGCAGAGCTTTGATCGTCGTCATGGTGGCTTTGGTTCAGCACCTAAATTTCCACATCCAGCGAATATCGAATTATTGCTACGCATTTGGCAACAACATGCTCAGCCTGATGGTGATAGCAACAATGAAAAACCGCAAAAATTACAAGAAGAACTCAAGCGACTTCAAGAAGAACTCAAACAACAAACTCTCAAGCCAGCTTTATATACGCTTGAACGTATGGGTGCAGGTGGCATATTTGACCATGTCGGCGGTGGCTTCTGTCGTTATTCAGTAGACGATTACTGGATGATTCCACATTTTGAAAAAATGCTCTATGACAATGGCGCACTGTTAACTCTGTATTGCTATGCTTATCAAATCAGCCAAGATGAAGATTTCAAACAAACTGCACAAGACACAGCAGATTGGGTGATGCGGGAAATGCAATCACCAGAAGGAGGTTACTATTCATCATTGGATGCTGACTCCGAAGGTGAGGAAGGAAAGTTCTATGTATGGACACAAGAGCAATGTCAGGCATTACTCAGCGAACAGGAATATGCCGTCCTTAATCAGCGTTTCGGATTCTCACGTGGTCCTAATTTCGAAGATAATTATCACTTGCATGAATTTGAATCTTTCGCAGAAGTAACACGTCAACTAAACATGCCAGAACAGCAATGTCGTGAGCTTTGGCAATCGGCTAAACATAAATTGTTCGCAGAACGTCAACAGCGTATTGCACCAGGACGCGATGAAAAAATATTAACCAGTTGGAATGGTCTCATGATCAAAGGCATGATTATTAGTAGTCGTGTGTTCAACCAACCAGAGCACTTTCAATCAGCACAGCGAGCCCTAGAGTTTATCCAACAAAAAATGTTTGACCAGGGTCGCCTATTTGCAACCTATAAAGATAATAAAGCCCATCTGAATGCTTATTTAGATGACTATGCTTTTTTACTTGATGCTTGCTTAGAATATCTACAAGTACAATGGAATCAGGAAGTATTAGACTTTGCTGTCACCTTGGCAGATGTTTTATTAGAGCAATTTTCAGATCCAGATCATGGCGGATTCTTTTTTACTGCCAATGATCATGAGAATCTCATCCAGCGACCCAAGGTAAGTGGTGATGAAGCTACTCCGTCCGGTAATGGTATCGCGGCACAAAGCCTCTTGAAACTGGGTTTGTTATTGAGTCGAACTGACTACATTGAAGCTGTAGAAAACACATTAGAGTACGCCAGTCAGGCCATGACTAACTCACCGGTTGCACATGGGTCTTTGTTAGCGTGTTTGCAAGATATGGAGCAGATGCCAAGTATCGTTATTATTCGCGGTAGCGCAGATAATGTGAATGAATGGCGTCAAGCTTGCCAAACGAATTATCAACCACAACAGTGTGTGTTTGCTATCGCAGACGACTGTAAGAATCTCCCCGAGGCACTCGCCATTAAATTTGCGCCTCAGCAGAATACCGCTGCATATGTCTGTCAGGGACTCAGTTGTCAGGCACCTGCACAATCATTATCAGCATTACAACAGCAATTACAAAAGACTTAGCTCAAAGATATTTATGCAAATGCCGCTAACGCAGCCTCATAATCGGGCTCATGAGCAATCTCACTGACCATTTGTGTGTACAAAACTTGGTTGTCGGCTGCTAAACACAGCACTGCGCGGACCGTCAGCCCCGCTAATGGTCCATCTTGAATGAGGACGCTATAATCGGTAGCAAAATCTTTATTGCGCATCATAGATAAAGTCACACACTGGTCAATGCCATGTTTGCTACAAAACCGTGTCATGGCAAATGGTAAGTCCGCTGAGATTACCAATAACACTATGTCTTCATGAGCACTGACATGCTCGACAAAGTTTTTAGTCGACTCTGCACATACGGGAGTGTCTAGACTGGGCAATATACTCAAGATTTTCTTTTTCCCTGCAAATTCCTCCAAACCGATATCATTTAAATCTTTACCCACACATTTAAAATCGGGTGCTTGCTGACCGACATCGGGTAACTCTCCATTGGTATGAATATCATTTCCTTGCAATGTAATCGTAGCCATAGTTGCTTCCTTATCTAACGATAGATTCAAATAGTTTTGTATTGTTAATTGATATTATCAATTTTTATAGTTATGCCTATATAAATCTGTTTATACAGATCTTTTTATATAGGCATAACAAGCTCTATTCACGTCGATCATTCTGGATAATTTATAACTTTAATAGGGCACCATTATGACAGCTAAATATCATTATCAGGCCATCATAATTAACGCGATAAATCACTTTTGAATCACCCTAAAATGACTTCATTATAACCATACTTATATAATGGTGATTATGATGGCTATTATTCTCACACTATCTATTCAGCTCCCATTAAAAGCCTCTCAAACACACTACACCATTGTATCGCGCCGGTGATATACTCACGCACAACTCCAAGACATTAGACACTGATATGCAACCAACACTACGATCTTTAATTACCCTCATAGCATTCTTATTTCTAGCAAGCTGCTCCGACTCGCCAGAATCAGTCATTGAAATCAATGACCCATGGCTTAGAGAAGCACCTCCCGGAGCCACAGCGATGGCCGGTTATTTAATCATCCATAACCATGGTGATTCCGATGTTAGTCTCAACAGTGCTAGCAGTGCAGATTTCGATCGCATTGAGTTTCACCAAAGCCTAGAAGAAAATGGCGTATATAAAATGATTCCTCATACTAATCTGAATATCCCTGCTAACGGCACGCTTGCACTTCAGCCCAGCAGTTATCATTTTATGATGATAAACCCTAAGCGCATGCTCACAGCCGGTGATGAGATCACAATGACACTCACAATTGGTAGTGACAATGCAATGACAGTCACTATGCCAGTGACCAAAGCGATGCATATGCCAAGTGAAGATCATTCTCATCATCACCATCACTAATACTTTGAGCTGAAGGCTCAAGCATGCAAGATATATCAGGTGCTCTTGCGACTGCCTTACATCTTATATTGCAACTAGAACCGGATCTGGTTGAGATTGTTGCACTGTCACTGAAAGTCAGTATCAGTGCAGTGCTGTTGGCCACCTTGATTTCGATCCCATTAGGCACTCTACTTGGCACTTATAAATTTCGTGGCCATGGGCTGATCTGTGGGATTTTGAACACCCTCATGGGTTTACCACCGGTGGTGGTCGGTTTGGCCTTATATTTATTCTTATCTCGCTCGGGACCACTGGGTGATTTAAACTTACTGTTCACTTCCACCGCCATGATTATTGCGCAGTGTATTCTTGTCACACCCATCATCTCATCACTCACGCAGCAGACCATCAGCGACCTATTTGAGCAACATAAAGAACAGTTTAAAGCTCTTGGTGCACCAGTGCATCACACGCTAATACCGTTAATATGGGATGCCAGAAATAGTTTATTAACTTCGGTGTTGGCTGGCTTTGGACGTGCTTCAGCAGAGGTTGGTGCAGTATTAATCGTGGGTGGCAACATCAATCATGTGACACGCGTGATGACTACCACCATTGCCCTTGAAACCAGCAAAGGTAATTTAGAATTAGCCATGGCGCTGGGCATTATCTTATTGTTGATTTCTTTTTCTATCACTATCGTGATGATTTTAATCCGCAATCGGACACCCTAAATCATGCCAGACGCGCAAATCTACCAACAATATCTACCCCTCAAAGTCAGTCACGTCAGTTATCGCGTGCAGGATAACTTATTGCTAGACGACGTTAACTTAGTCTTCAATGACCTCAAACGCAGCATACTCCTAGGTCACAATGGCGCCGGCAAAAGTCTATTATTAAAACTCTTACA
Source organism: Gammaproteobacteria bacterium (assembly GCA_965658595.1). Classification (GTDB taxonomy): domain Bacteria; phylum Pseudomonadota; class Gammaproteobacteria; order UBA4575; family UBA4575; genus UBA1858. Next base: position 22,148 of record CBFHSW010000046.1, read on the forward strand.
CGGCGTCATTGAACCCACTCAAGGACAAATCACATGGCAGCAACAAGCGCCTGACACTCGTCAATATTGGCGCAGTCTGTTATTGCAAAAACCCAGCTTCTTCACACGTAGCGTGCGCTATAACATCGAGTTTGTACTCAACTTGGCAGGCACACCGAAAGCTCAACAAGCCGACCTGTGTGACGAAGCACTGAATGTATGTGGACTGGTGAATATTGCAGATAGAAAAAGTCACTTACTCTCAGGTGGAGAAGCACAAAAATTATCTCTTGCACGCGCATGGGTATTAAAACCCTCGATTTTATTAATGGATGAACCCACTGTGGCACTGGATCCTCCCTCAGTCATCAGCTTTGAAAACATCATCCATGAATTCATGCAAACACATACCAAAATCATCATGACCACGCATGACCTCGCACAAGCCAAACGTATGGCAGATGAAATCGTATTTGTCCACAATGGTCACATCCTCGAACATAGCCCAGCAGAAAAGTTCTTCCAACAACCCCAAACTCACACCGCCAAAAAATTTATTAGTGGCGAGCTGTAAGCTTTTATCATTCAAACCTATCTTTATCTAAGTAAGCGTTTGTCCATTCACAAATAGTTCGTTTTTGAGGAGTATGGTCATTAAAATTATCTGGGTTCTGATCTTTTCTACAGGTTTGATTTGGTCGGGCATACATCCACAAGATTCATTAATATGGTTACTTGAAGTCTTACCTGCCATCATTGGTGGTATTTTAGTAGCAGCCACATACAAGGTCTTTAGACTTACTCCAATTCTATATTTTTTTATTCTCATCCATTGTTTGGTGTTGATGATCGGCGGTCATTACACCTATGCAGAAGTCCCCTTGTTTGATGGTCTGTTTGGTGCAGAAAGAAATAACTACGATAAGCTAGGACACTTCTTTCAAGGGTTTGTCCCTGCCCTACTCGCTAGAGAAATACTCATTCGCAAACATATTGTGAATGGTAAGCACTGGCGCAACTTCATCATTATGTCTATTTGTTTAGCCTTCAGCGCATTGTATGAGCTCATCGAGTGGTGGGTAGCACTCGCTGCTAAGGAAGACGCCGATGCTTTTCTAGGGCTTCAAGGTTACGTCTGGGACACTCAATCAGATATGGGTATGGCTTTAATAGGCGCATCAATATCGCTATTAATATTGTCAAAACTGCATGACACACAATTAAAAAACATACCTAAAAAAAATGAGGGAAATTAAAGTATTGAGTGCCTCTCATTTCTTATTTCTTACTTTAGATTTTGTGATAAATATCACATCTACAGATGATCTATTAGACAACCTAAATTAGAGGTTGATGAGTAAAATAATCTATAGTGATATGGCACTTATTTTTTGTAAAACAACAGAGATCATCACAGATTGTAGTTTTCTGTAAGTTTTAACATCTCAAAGGTTTCTTTATCTAAATGGGATCTAATTCCTATTAACTTAAGGAAATACTTGTGAGAAACGTGCCAACAGCTGTATCTAAGCGCCTAACTTCAACCGTACCAAGATTTAAGAAAATTCTACAAGCCGCAAAACCATTTAATAAGCCTTTCTCACAAAGCGCAACCACAAAAAAATGGTCCCCACATAGCACAAAACGTGGAAGCATCGAAATGTATGCTCAGGAAATTATTATAAGAATCATATCTTGAAAATTTATACCACAAAGAGGTAGTTCAGAATATCGATATGAAGTTATTGACTCAGATAACAAGTTTTTTCAATACATCGATTTCATCTACTGCAACAAAAACCTTAGCAGGAATAAATGTTATGAGGTTAGATTCAATAATAACCAAGTGATACCAGAAATCGATGAAGTTATTGCTGAGATAGATTGTTAAAAATACAAGGACTCAACAAATTAAGAGTTAAGATCAATAGACTAGAACTTAATGATATGAATATTTCATAACGTTACGAGCGCAGCAAGGCCTAGGCGAAAATCCATTTTAAGCGCGCAGTTTATGGGCTATAAATGAGCGGATTAAAATGGATTTTTAACACCGGCATTACCAGCGCAGTAGTTATGAATCAGAACGACTGGTGACTTCCAACAGGTGATACCCAAACTGCGTCTTAACCGGCCCCTGCACTTCGTTCAACGGTGCACTAAATACCACTTCGTCAAACTCTTTTACCATCATGCCTGGGCTGAATTCGCCTAGTTCACCACCAGAGGCACCTGACGGGCAACTAGAGTGTTGTTTAGCTACGTCTGCAAATGCAGTGCCGTCAGCAATTTGTTGTTTGAGCGTATTACACTGCTCTTCTGTGTCGACTAAGATATGTCTTGCTGATGCTTTAGCCATGCTTATCCCCTTTGCTTATTGCTTAATATGTTTAAATTCTGTTTATTCTGCGGCCTCTTGAGTGCTTTCCTCAGCCGCTTCTGCTGTTTCTTCACTTGCTTCTTCTACCGGCTCATCTGCAGGCTTTGGCAGTGTGATTTCGATTAAACCAGCCTCTAATAAGATTTTCGCTTTATCATCGCCATTGACGTATTTTTTATCTGACCCTTTGACCGCGTGGCGACCTGATGTTTTCTGGTAAATTGTATATTCACCTACCGTTTTGACTTCTTTCATACCGTGTTTCCTGTGTTTGTTTTGAGTGATGTAATCTATGTATCTTTATAGTGGGCAGAGTGTACCTGATTGAGGACTTTTTTATAGTGTTTGAATGATTAAACGCACTCAACTTTATAAGCCAACACCCAGCGCTTTTTGCATGAAGAACTGTTTTAAGGCGGATTGACTATCTGTCAAATTCACTCCTACATGACGCAGGCTTCTGACCCATTGCTGGTCACTTCTGAATAAGTGATCGATACCCTCTAAGGCTTTTTGCATCACTGCATTATCAGCTTTACGTGCCATTTCATATTGTCTGAGCACTCTAGCACTGCCTAATGGACGATCTGAGTTTTTAATACATGCACTCAAACACATCGCATCCGCCAAGCCTAAGTTAAGGCCTAAACCTGCCAAAGGATGAACAATGTGCGCGGCATCACCTAATAAGGCCATACGATGACTCACATAATGTTGTGATTGCGCACCACGCAGTGGAAAACTTTGACGTTGTGAAACGATGCTGAGAGCGCCTAGTTTGTGCTCAAAAGCGCTCGTCAGCTGTTGATTGAATTCGGCATCTGACATCGCCTGTAATTGCTCACAGAAGCTGTCAGGCACGCTCCATACAATAGAGCACTGTTGCTCTGTGATCGGCAGCAAAGCTAGAGGACCATGCGCACCAAAACACTGCCACGCGGTGTCTTGATGGAATTGTTCTGATTCGATGATGGCAACGATTCCACGCTGATGATAATCCGTGAATATGAAGTCCGCTTGCATGAATTCTCGTAATGTAGAATTTTGTCCATCAGCACCCAAGACTAATGGTGCGGTCAGCTTACTGCCATCATCACATTCCACGAGTAAGGTTTGTTCAGTGATGGATGAACAACTTTGTAGACTGCAACCCATGTGACGAGTAATTAATGGCTGTTCATCAATCTCTTGATTGAGTGCGGTCAATAAAACATGATTCTCCACAATCACACCCAGGCGTGAGTGACTGGTTTCGCTGGCATGAAAATCAATCTTAGCGCCACCACCTTGTTCCCACACTCGCATGCTGTGATAAGGATGTGCGCGCATGGCCACGACTCGTGCCCAAACGTTAATCTGTGTGAGGAAATCTATAGAGGCAAGGTTAAGTGCAGTCACACGTAAATTGAGGGCGTCTTCAGGCTGCCATTGAGGTGCCTGTTGTTTATCTATGATGGCGACCTTGTGGCCGGCTTGGGCAAGACTGCAGGCAGTAGCGGCACCAACGTTGCCCCCTCCGACGATTATGCAATCATATTCATTCACAGTTTGGAGCATGTCTACAGTTCTCTACAAATAACGCAGGCCAAAGTTGCGACGCAATACATTGCGCTGCGCAAAAGGCAGATTAGCAATCATGCGAAGTCCAATACTGCGCATGGCTTTGATCGGAGTGGCTTGGGGCGCAAATAAGCGCGTTAAATTATCCGTTAACTTAATTACATGATCACGATCTTTCTGACGCACACGTCGATATTCAGCCAGCAGTGCGTTCATGTCAGCATGTGCCGGATTAGACGACGCCAGACAGTTCACTAGGGTTTGCACATCGCGCAATCCTAAATTAAAACCTTGAGCCGCCACTGGATGTACCGATTGTGCCGCGTTACCAATGAGTACTGCATCCGCTTCGGTGAGCGTTTGACTCACGGTAAGAGATAACGGGTAAGCACTGCGTTTACCAACAGCTTGAAAGCGCCCTAAACGATAACCAAAAGCTTTTTGCAAGGCATTCAGAAAACTTGCATCATCCATCTCTAAATAGTTTTGGCTGTGTTGAGTCGGTTGCGTCCAGATCAATGCACAACATTGTTCTTGCACCGGTAACACGGCCAATGGCCCATGTGCGGTGAAACGCTCATAGGCAATATTATTATGGGCTTTTTCAGGACGCACAATACTGATGATGGCCGTCTGTTGATAATCTTTATGATCAAACCCCATGTGTAATAACTGTCGCACTTGTGAGCGTGCACCATCTGCACCCACTAGTAGATTGGCGTTTACTGTTTGTGGCTGGCCATCGATATCTAAAGTTAACTGATAGCCTTGTTCACGTTTCGTTAGAGCTTCTAGTTTAGCCGGTGACCACACGGTCAAGTTATCTTGGGTGGAGACATGCTCACTTAATATCGACATAAGTCGATCATTTGGCATCATGTAACCGATCGGTGATAACTGATGTTCATTGGCATCAATTCTAGCGCCACCAAAATTACCCTGCTCCGATATATCCAGACGTTCAATTGGTGTGACGTGAGCTCGTATGGCATCCCACAGACCAGCTTGGGTGAGGATTTTTTCAGAACTGCGTGTTAAACCTGTAGTGCGCAGATCAAGGACATTATTATGTAAAGGTGCGGTGTTGTTTTGTTCCAGTAAAAGTATTTTATAGGCACTCTCTGCGAGAGCAGAGGCAAGTGACATACCCACCAAGCCACCACCAACAATGACACAATCAAATGTTTGCTGACTCATAGACATGACTTAGTGGGCGCTACTGGCCATCAACTGTTCGATGGCAGAAATTTCTTTGACGATGCCGCTACTAAGCACTTCATGACCGGTGCGGGTGACTCTGACATCATCTTCAATTCTGATGCCAGTGTTCCAGTAGCGTTTAGGCACACCGCGTGATTTATTAGGTATATAAATGCCGGGCTCTACGGTGAGTACCATACCCGGTTCAAATAAGCGCCACTCATCAGCGACTTTATAATCTCCCACATCATGCACATCTAACCCTAACCAGTGTCCAGTTCTGTGCATATAAAACTGCCGATACGCACCGTCTTTGATTAACTGCGCTGGACGTCCTTTAAGTATGCCCAACTTGACCATGCCTTTGGTCAGCACTTTGACGGCGGCCATATGCGGTTCATCCCAATGATTGCCCGGTTGCACCGCTTCAATCGCAGCATATTGTGCATCCAGCACCAATTGATAAAGCTCAGCTTGAGCTGCACTGAACTTCCCGTTCACCGGAAAGGTGCGTGTAATATCACTGGCATAGCCTTGGTGTTCAGCGCCCGCATCGATGAGCAGTAAATCACCGTCATTAAGAACTTGGTTGTTCTCGGTGTAATGCAAGATACAACCATTTTCACCACCGCCAACGATGGAAGGGTAAGCAGTTCCACATCCGGCTTTTTTAAATTCATACAGTAACTCTGCCTCAACTTCATATTCATACATGCCGGGCCGACACCGTTGCATGGCACGCTTATGCCCAGCGATAGCCGCTTTTGCCGCCTTTTTCATTTGAGTGATTTCATACCCTGACTTAAATAAGCGCAGATCATGAAGGAGATGTTCCAGAGCAACAAACTCATGCGGAGCTTGAGCGCCAACACGACCTTTGCCACGTATCGTATTCACCCAGCTGATGACTTTGTCATCAAACGTTTTGTTGACGCCCATGGTGTAGAACACTCGTGAGCGTTGTTCCAATATGCCGGGCAGAATTTCATTCATATCACTAATCGGAAAAGCGTCATCTGCATCATACTCATCGAGAGCACCCTGTTGACCTGCACGACGACCATTCCATGTTTCCATTTCCATGTCGCGTTCGCGGCAAAATAAAATGAATTGTCCATGGGGGCGACCAGGAACGATCACTGCTACAGCTTCGGGCTCATTGAAGCCTGTTAGATACATAAAGTCACTGTCCTGACGATAGTCATGCTCGACATCACGGTTGCGTGTTTTAACTGTAGCCGCAGGCACAATGGCAATGGCCTCATTACCCATCATCCTCATTAAGCTTTTGCGTCGCTTAGCGAACTCTTTGTGCATTTATTGAATCTCCGTGGTCATTTTGATGGGCTGCAGTTCTTCGGCCACGAGTAGTGCCGCCATGCGAACATATTCCATCAATTCCACATAGGATAGCTCTTCTTCCTCTTCACCAGTATCGGCACCATCTAGTTGTGCTATACGCGATAAATCTTGAATGATTTCTAGCGTGTCTTGCGGGAGCTGAGATGCATCTTGCAAGCCCGCGTTCGCTAGGCCATAAAGGTAACCATCACACCACGCAGCCAGTGCATTTACGCGTGTGCTTAAATCTATTTCATCATCTTCAGGAATCATTAGGGATAACTGTAGTTCAGGATCAGTCATTTGTGACTTCACATGCTCATAAAATTCATTCAACTGCGCGTTAACAGGTGCTGACAATATAACGTTCTCATAATCGGGTGCTAGCACAGCGATAGAAGTCTGTATTGGATAGCTAATATCAATGCTTAATACCCCGCATAAAAATCCATGCAATTCGGTAGTGGTTATGCCAAATTCTTCCGTTTGTAGGGCTGATTGGGTTTGCTCAAATAGGCTAACGTCGGTCATAAGTGTCTTTATGTTGTCTAATAAAATTCCAAATAATGTGTTCAAACATGGCTAAACATTCTATTCAGGAGGAGTTTTTTTCTGCTATATTGAGAACTTGTTCATATACTCTCGCAATAGCAATGACTGATGATAACAAAACAAATATGGCATCAGAAGAAGAACTCAAAAGACTCGGCCATCAAATCAATGAATTAATCGCGGCATGCAATGCATTAAAGAGTGAAAATACTCAACTCAAAGCCGAACAATCTTCATTCAAAGATGAAAAGTCCAAATGGGCTGATTACCAGCATGAGGCTAAAGCCCGTGTGCAACTTATGATTCAGCGTCTGAAGACGTTAGAACAAAGCAATTAAAACCATTTATACGAACATACGCAGAAAATGAGCGACGACCAGCCAATTACCATCTCTATACTCGACAACGAGTACCGTATTGCCTGCCCAGCTGGTGAACAAGACGCACTACGCCAATCAGCTATGCTTCTCAATCAACGCATCCATGAAGTACGCAATAAAGGCAAGGTCATTAGCCCTGAACGCGCAGCCGTTATGGCTGCCCTCAATATTATCCACGAGTTTCATAGCGAACTTCGTGACCGTGATCAACAAAGTGAACGCCTAGACAACACCCTCCGTAATTTACACGAGCGTGTTGAAGAGGCTATCCACTCTGCGAAACAATTGGAATTATAGATAACACGTCGTACACTATAGGCAAGTCTCTGTGATATTCGTGAGCTTGTTGTTAATGCCCTTGAGCCTATTTAAACACCCTGGGGCCGCTCGTTAAGTAGTTGTGTGCACACCCGCGCAGGGTAGCCTAAAGTTATTTACAGCGAACCCACTTGAACCTTTGGTTCAAGGTAAACGACCTCCACGGTATCACGGAGCGTTATTATCAGTTCCATCCCTCCTAAATACATCCAAACCTAGTGAGACTTTTATGCAATATTGGCTAATGAAATCTGAACCCAGTGAATATGGTATTGAAGACCTTAAGCGCGATAAAACCGAACATTGGGATGGCGTGAGAAACTATCAAGCTAGAAATATGATGCGTGATCAAATGAAAAAAAATGATCTCGCATTCTTATACCATTCTAATTGCGATGAAATTGGCATAGTCGGTGTCATGACGGTGCATAGAGAGGGTTATCCTGACCATACTGCCTTTGATAAAAAAGATAAGCACTATGATCCCAAGAGTGATCCTGAGAATCCGCGCTGGATCATGGTTGATGTTAAATACAAACGAAAACTCAAACGCACCATTACTCTGCAAGAATTAAAGACGCATAAAAAACTCGAAGGAATGCAGTTACTTCAAAAAGGCAACCGTTTATCTATCATGCCGGTCTCAGAACAGCATTGGGAATACATACTTTCTCTTGAGTAATCTAAAAATGAGAAACAAAAAGAGTAAAAACTCACTAAAATTAAGCACACAATAAAAAATTCTACGTCAATAATGAAACCGTGAATTAATTGAATTTAAAAAATTGTCTTGACTAAGCACAGGCAGATATAATTAAAAGTACGTATGTAATTACAGTGTATTCAGCAATGAAACAGTATTAACTCAACAACATATTTATAAAAAAACACTCTATTGAACACATAAAATTTACAAAATATTCAATCAAAGTAAGATTTTTTTAACAATAATCAAAATTCTTTTGAATGCACTTTTACAGTTTTAAAAAAACCGCAAACAATAATATCTTTTCTCTTGGCACGACAAATTTCAATCCTATTTTTAAATTGTTATAAGCATGAAACGTTTACTATAGTAGTGTTTTAATAACTTCCTCCTTAATAAAAAAATTTAATACTCTGCGATACCAACAACATAAATCAGTTAGCTTGTATCAATAATTAATGTGTATTTTTACAAAAAACATTTAATGCTAATTTAAAAAATAATAAATCAACAAAAAATAAACTAGTATTTTTTATTTCTTTGTTTATACTCGGCAATGTCAAAAAAACTAAACGTAATAGTTTGGAGGAATTTCTAGATGGCCATCAAGCGCACCACTAAGAAACGTAAAGCACCAGCCAAGCGTAAAGCAGTAAAAAAAACAACGACTGCAAAGCGTAAAACTACAACTTCAAAAGCTAAAGCTGCACCTAAACGCAAGACTGCTAAGAAAGCTGCAACTAAACGCAAGACTGCTAAAAAAGCTGCAACTAAGAAAAAAGCTGCACCTAAACGCAAGACTGCTAAGAAAGCTGCAACTAAGAAAAAAGCTGCACCTAAACGCAAGACTGCTAAAAAAGCAGCACCTAAGCGCAAGACCGCTAAGAAAGCAGCACCTAAGCGTAAGACCGCTAAGAAAGCAGCACCTAAGCGTAAGACTGCTAAGAAAGCAGCACCTAAGCGTAAGACTGCTAAGAAAGCAGCACCTAAGCGTAAGACTGCTAAGAAAGCAGCACCTAAGCGTAAGACTGCTAAGAAAGCAGCACCTAAGCGCAAAACAGCTAAGAAGC
>CBFHSW010000047.1:0-36417 GCA_965658595.1 Gammaproteobacteria bacterium
CTTAGGGGGTACATTTCTAACAGTTTTCCATGATTGAGGATCGAAATGTGTCCCGTATCTCGATCTATTTTTTCAACTTTCCAGTCATAAGCCTGATTATGACTAAATATGATCAAGGCCAGTTTATGATCAAAGTTTTGATGAATTTGCCGATAAATCTGCTTACCAGTCTCAATATCACTGGCGGACTCATCCAGTTGATTGTTAATCCTCAGTGAATATTTAGTGCGAGCAAGTTGCATCAGTCGCCCACGGCTGGGTGCTATCACGTGGCGCCCGATTTTGAGTTTGACCGTTTCATCATAGCTAACGTTAGCCGCTGCATTAGCTACATGATATGCACTTAAAATAATACTACTGCTAGGATCTATTTGAGAAGGCCAAAAGCTACAAAGCATGTGATCAGATTCACACTGAGTCGTAGGTATTTCGTCGTTAAAAATCTGATGTGCGCGCTCAGTTCGAACAAATAGTTCACGCACTGGAGCATGGTTGTCACGGTAATCAACCTCTCGCGCGGTACTTACAACACAGGCTTCATAATGGCTATGCCCCAAGCTATTGAGTAACACCATAGAGAAATACTCTACGGGATATGAAACGAGAAACAACATACGTTGTTGCTGATGCATCGTCTGTCCCCGTGCCATGATGAGATGATTATTGTCTAGGTAATGATTTTGGATGTGCGTGAGTGATCCCTGAATGCAGGCTTGATCTTCTATTTTTGATGAGTGATTGTCTGCCGCAACAATGCTTGTAATAGACGCACCCAGGAAAACGAAAAGAACTTTAATCGTTTTACTAAGACGGATATTAACCGTCACCCCAAGTGCCCCCTTGAGGAATGATGGGCATATCAAAGTCTGCTTCATCGATAGAATCACCCATTCCTTTCATCACACGATTTACACCTTTGATGATTTTTGGAGACTCGGCATCAATCACATAATCGGGAATCCATTTATTATCTTTTGCCCCCATGGCATGCATCACATGATTGCCTAATATGCGTTTAAGACTAAAGCCAGGTCCTGTTTCTTGATCGTACAAACAATCGGAATATTCTTCGATGCGTTGATTAAGCAGCTCAACAAAAGCTGTACGATACTCTCCCGCACCATTCGCATCGACACGATTACTCTGTACAGTCGCGGCCAAACTGACACCTAAAGAATTGATAAAACGGACTCGTTCTTCTTCATCTAATTCACCGTATGTCAGCCGATCAACAAGGTGTAATGAAAACGCTAAAAACTCTGATATAACGTCTAATCGTTGTGATTGAGTAGTAGTTTCAAAACCTTCATTTTCAAGATTTAGGCAAGCCTCAGCAGCTAGTAACCAAATATTAAAACCAACGGCAGATGCGATCTGTTCAGGTGTACGGGTTTGATTTTTCTGATTCCATGTGGCTTTAAGTCTCGCCATGCTGATGTCCTGTTATAATTCAATGTACTGAAAACCGATATTATACAGAGTAATCATGCTTACTGAGACATTGAATCAGTCCGTCCAACATAATTGTAATCTTGCTGATGCCAAGCATGCTGCTAACTTCACGCTATGTACCTATCTGATGAAGATGCGTGAGTTTTGTCGATGGGATTTGGGCTATTCACTGAGTGAGAAATTGCCCAAAGAAGCCGTTGGTGAATGGGTATCACAGCGTGAAGCGTTATGGGAAGACATTGAAGAACAGGATTATCAGGCACTCACAATCGATGGTCTTGATTTCGATCCTTTCGCTACGCAAGAGATTAATGCCAAGCTAATGCCACAGGGCCTAGTTTACAGTGGTGGTCTAGGCAAACGCAGTGTACCGCATTTCTTTTTGGCTCAACTAGAGTCTCAACATCAGATGGAAGACTACCAAATAATAGTCACGACCCAAGAATTTGCTAGAGATTTGAGTGCGCCACCTGCTATGACTTTAGGCAATACTATATTCATACGTAAACAGTCAGTGCGCCGTATGTTGTGGGAAAAAGCTCAAGAGTGGCGTTGGCATAAAATAGAAAATGCCATGAGCAGAGCATTCTCATACTATCCGTTCACAGATGATGCAGAGTTAGCCTTAGATCAGATGACTGAAACAGAAATAAAAAGCATCTTGTTGCACGAACAAGGTGAAGTCGAAACTAGTCGACTATTAGGCGAAGAGTGGAAATACTTTCTGAGTCAGGTGGACAACACACGCCTAGAATTAATGTTGAGATCAATTAAAGATTTATATGCCGATACATCTGTAACACTGCCAAACTTATTGCACGTAGATAATGCATCCTCATTACATTTCTTTGCTGGTAACATGACCGCATTGCGCAAAGATCTATGTCCTTCGTTTACACAATATTATGAAAGGTGGCGGGATCACGATGATGTGGGCGCGTTTCAAGAATGGACGCAACGCGCTCAGGAGCACTGGAAAGGCGTACTGGATGAAATTATGCGTATGCCAGAAGCTGATGCTGATACTCTGATGGCGACTATCGAATCACAACGTTTTTAATCATCAAGTTCTTAGTTATAAAGTAAGAACATTAGCGAAACGTTGTTAAGCTTCTTAAACTGCCTACAATGACAATGTGTAAAAGCTGTTGTTAGCTTGTGACACCATTAACCACAGTAATATCAGAAAGTACTTCTGTTAAACAATCATAAGATTCTAGCCAGACTATGAGCAAACTAATTAATATCAAAGAGGTGCAGCCGAACAGCTTTGTGTTTGAGAAAAATCATGCACTAGATCCTCAATTCTGTGCGTCTGTGATTGAGCGCTTTGAGCAAAATACACAAGATCAATATCAAGGGCGTATTGGACAACAGATCAGCGAAAATACAGATATTAAACGTTCAACCGATCTGGTGGTGAGTGGCAAATCGCATTGGCAGGATGTGGATCGTGCTTTATTCAAATCTCTCGGGGTCGCTATTAGAGAGTTTCGCCAACAATTCACATACTTCAATGGGCCTTTTAAAGATATGGGTTATGGCCTGCAGCGCACCGCACCAGGAGAATATTATCATTGGCATATTGACGGTGGTAGCCATGAATTTAGCCAACGCCAATTAGTGGCAATTTGGTATCTAAATGATGTTGAAGGCCCAGGTGGCGAAACTGAGTTCTTATATCAACAACTGAAAATAAAACCCGAGGCTGGCAAGTTGGTGTTATTCCCACCATTTTGGACGCATGAACATCGTGGTTCAACCTTACAACAAGGCCTCAAATATATTGCAACCACATGGGTTGTGTTTGCTTGAGGTCTGACATGCATTTGCGTGCTCCCAATAATGCGCGAGAGTGTGAAGCTTACTATCACTTTCGTTGGCAATTATTACGCCAGCCATTATCTCAGCCTCTAGGTTCAGAACGAGATGAATTTGAAGCACAAGCGATACACTGCTTAGCGATGATAGATGAACAGATTGTAGGTGTTGGTCGGGTGCATATGGATACACAGCACAGTGCGCAGATACGCTATATGGCAGTGCATCCTGAGCATCAAAAAACCGGTATAGGGCGCTCTATGATTAATTATTTGCTTGCTGAAGCGGAACAGTCTGTTGCCGATTATGTTTGGTGTAATGCACGCGAGGATGCGGTGGGATTTTACTTGCGTTGCGGATTTAAGGCGCTTTCATCTGTGCAAACGGATTTGGAAATTCCACACACGCGCATGCAGTTGGATCTCAATGGCGATTGATAATAGTCGTTATTCTTTGAATGCGGTTTGAGTGATATCACCCTCGGTATCTATATCAACTGAGCTTACATTGGGTAACTTCAGCAAAATATAGGCTGCCATCAAGGTGGCCATTTTTTCATTTTCTGTATGTACAGAGCTTAGGATGCGATCTGCAGCTATCTGACAACGTTGCAAGGTTGAGGGCTGCTCCACCCAAGTGCGACTCATTTGCCAGCCGGCATCCATATCAGCATCCATTTTGGTGAAGAAATCTGCGGCTTCGTTGAGCATGCTGTCAGGGACTTCTATAGGAATTGTTTTCTCATCAATGATAACTTTGAGTATCATGTATTGATCCTTAGTCTACAAAAACACAATTATATGTTGATTCATTTGAAAAACGTACTCGGCACTGGAGATATTAAACACGTACACGAGCTACTCAATCAGGCGCAGTATGTGGACGGAAAGTTAAGTGCGGGTAAGTCGGCGGCAAACGTTAAAAATAATTTGGAAGTGGGTTCTCAAGAGTCTACTTTGATTGAACAGTTAAATCAGAGGGTGATGGGTAATTTAGTGCGTCACAAAGTGTATCAGCGCGCAGCTTTACCACTCAAGATTGCTAGCCCATTTTATGCTTGTTATGAGCAAGGGATGTCTTATGGTGAGCATATTGATGATCCAGTCATGGGAGGGCAGGCGCGTTATCGATCAGATTTGGCAGTCACAGTCTTTCTCAATGCCCCTGAGGAATATGAGGGGGGAGAATTAGAAATTCACACACCCTATGGGATGCAATCAATTAAGTATCCTGCAGGTGATGCAGTGTTATATCCTGCTACCACTAGGCACGCAGTTAAAACCGTGACTCAGGGTAAGCGTCATGTGGCGGTCACTTGGGTGCAAAGCTTAGTTAAGGATATTACTCACAGGCAGGTATTATTTGAATTATCTTGTGCGCGTGAAAAACTGCTCAGAAAACATCCAGAGGAAAGCTATACTCAGCAAGTGGATTGGGCGTATGTGAATCTAATGCGTGAGTGGAGTGAGTGTTAAATAGATTTTTACAGAGATTGGCCACAGAGGACTGGCAGGTCAGCTGTCGCTAAAGTAGCAGACAAAAAAAAGCCCGTCAGTGAACGGGCTTTTTTAGATTTTGCTGGACGCAGTATTAAGCTTGCGAACCTTTTTCTTTATGAGCATCCTCAACCACGTCCATGGCTAAGTTTCTGTATTCTTCACGATACCCATCTAATTCAGCACCGTCTTCAGGTGTGAAGTATTCTTCAGCAGAAACACCGCGCGCACGATCCAGCTCGATGAATTTCTTCTGCATTTCTAGCATTTTCTTGATTTTGTCTTGCTTTGAACTCATGTCGATTCCTCCGTGAGCGATAAAAATATATGTGTCGTATGGTAGATCATCAATCAGTGCCTTTCTGTATCTCTGTTGAGATGCGCTAACACTTGAATTTTGTCTAGTATCCGCCTTTACGACGACTCTCTGGGAGGCCACCTATGCGCCCACCTTGCTTGCTAGGGTCGCCCGGGAATAAATCATAGAGAGTTTTTGCGTTAACACTTTTGTCACCCCATACTTTGGTCATGGCTTTAACCATGTTGCGTGTATTCGGCTGATTACCAGCATTATTGATAAATTCATCACGAAGATAATTAACCACATCCCAATGTCTTTCTGTTAATTCTAGCTTTTCTTCATCAGCAATAATTTTGGCAAGATCTTCCGACCAATCCTCGATATTCTCGAGAAATCCGCTTGCTGTGGTTTCGATAAATTTTCCGTTCACTTCAATGGCCATATTTTTGGTCTCCTATATCCTAAATGTTGATGTCATAAATCATGCAACTTGAGCGTTCATATCGGCTTAGCATGTTGATTTAATAATATTGTAAATGGGGAATACTAAATTTGATTCTATTTTTCCTGTGTATCCCCAACGGCGTCAATACCCTTATGAGGTAGAAATAAGCCACAACCGAAATGGCGACCTCTTCCTAAGCCTTCTTGTTGCAGGCGAACTGACTCTTGGGCTTCTATCCCATCTATCATCAGACTGCGCGTTGTAATGTCTTGGTCAGGGAAACTGAGTATGACACTGCGCCCACACATCATCTTCTGTGGGCGAATATGTTTGATTTCAAGGGCCTTGTGCACATTTTCTAGAAAAGTATTTTCTTCCTCATCGGCGGCGCTGATGATGTAGCGCGAAAATATAGTCGTTAACTTATATAAGGGTCGAACGCTAGCTTGAGTAAACTCAATGTGTGTATCGAGTAATGACAGGCTTTGACCAGTCAGTGTTTTGGCCTCTTCAATGTGCTCTTTAGGTACGCGAAGTGTGAATAATGTGCGCCTTGATGGATAGATTAACTCATTAGGATTGCTTGGTCGTATCCATCCATTGCCAGATTCAGCACCATGAATTAAGTGCATTCCTGCACATTCATGACTTTCGACCCATGGAAATTTCTGGGTGATGACCTGTGACAGGGCGTGCGCATGATCTAGAGGCAGGTGTGAACACTTGATCTTAAAATTAATATCTACGACGCTGTCTGGAACTTCGAAGCCGTGTTTTTGTGGGTTATCTTCACTCCAAAACATGGGTTAGGTCGGCCTTGATGATGTAAATACCGATTCTAAGATTTCTTCCCATTCTTCAGGCGTATCTTTGAAAGGTGGTCGCACATCCATTTGAAAGAAGATTTCGCCTTGCGCCGCCCGCTGTTGGATAGCGAGCTTTAATTCCTCAAAGCTTTGCATGGTGTGTTCTTGAATGAGAATTTCGCTGAGTGTGAGCATATTTTAGTGTTCGTCTGAATATCGATATTATTAATCTGGTTAACTCATGGTCTAACTGGCAGATCCGATCATGTTGATAGTTTAAGCCATCATGTCAGGCTTGTGTTTGGTTAAACGCTCTGTCATATGAGCGCACACGATACATGACTCGTTGCTGGTCGGGAATATTCCCATCAGTAAAGGCAGTGCGTCCGTGCAGTATATTGTTGCAAATTAAACCTTCTCCGGCTCTCAAGGTGTAGTGAATAGCCTCATCGTTACGCAGGAATTGCTCTATCCGCATGAGTGCATGCTCAATCAAAGGATCTTGCTTCCATTCAACGCTGCGCGAGCGGGCGGTGTAGCGCATCTGTAAATGCTGTGTATGTGGATCTAGATAAAAAACTGGGCCAGATTGACTCGCTCTGAGTTGTACGCCATTTTCAATATTAGCGGGTATGGTTAGTGCATCGGGCTGCATTAAAGCCTCGATCAATGCTGGGTCTTCATCAAATAGGCGGATAAATACCAGCTCATGGTTAAGTAACATGTTTGCACCCCCTTGTTTGGCTGGTTGCTGACAATGCAAGATAAATGAGCGTATGTGTTGATTGAGTGGATTGTAATAACCATCAGTATGCCAATTAAGCGGGCGATTGGTGTATGGAATATAGCCACTTGCACGACCTAGGGGCATTACTTTTAGTGCGGATACACTATCGTTATCGGCGCATAAGTGACTGTCCAAACTGGATAAACCGAAAAGTTGAGCCAAGTTTCTGACACATTCTTTATTATTATAATCGGCATCCACACTATAGAGCGCGAAGTTGTTCACCGCACACTGCCCCGCTAGTGTGGTTAATTCTTGTTGACTCGGCAAAAGAGGATTTTTTAGCTTAATTGGTGAGAGCGTTGTATAATTCGGCCAGTTTTGTAGACGGGACTCGCGCCACTTGGCGTAATCTGTTTCAAAGTTGAGCATAGATAAGCAATCAAGATGAAAATGTAGTAATTAAATCGTGAATGTATATTATAGCAAGATTAATCAGACCAATTTACTCAGGTATTGCAATCCTTGTTGGTATGCCGTAAGTATCTATTTTAAAACAACTTTATTCAGGTGCCCTGGGTTGGTAGTGAATCATGCCTGAAGGGCTATATCCCGGTTGAGATAAAGGCCTTTTAGCATCGCCCCCCATAGGTAGGATTTTGCTCACACCCTCTCAACTCTAGACTTCGTAACATAATAGCAGTCGCGCACACTTCGGGCTGTAAAATGAATAAATTAACCCTCTGCAGTCATCGTGACCACGTCATGACATGACCTAAGAGAACATTTAGGTAAATTAGGAGAATTATAATGGCTGACCAACATCATGATACGCCAATGCTTGATGAGTTAGAAAACGGACCATGGCCAAGTTTTATTTCAGGAATCAAACGTTTACGCGATAAGCACGATGATCAGCGTATCTCTGGCATGGCTAACGATCTACTCGGTCAATTAGAACACTCCTATGAGACTCGTAAGGGTTACTGGAAAGGTGGAACCGTGAGTGTATTTGGTTATGGCTCAGGTATTATTCCACGCTTCTCAGAAGTGGGTAGCTCATTCCCAGAGTCAAAAGAATTTCACACGCTACGTGTACAGCCGCCAGCAGGTAACTACTACACTACAGACATGCTTCGCCAGCTTGGTGATAGCTGGGAGAAGTGGGGTTCAGGTCTAGTCACATTCCATGGTCAAACCGGTAACATCATGTTTATCGGCACATCAACAGAAAATACTCAGCATTTCTTCGACGAAGTGAACGAATACGGTTGGGACTTAGGTGGCGCAGGTCCATGTGTCCGAACAGGTATGTCATGCGTTGGCGCAGCTCGTTGTGAAATGTCTAATATCGATGAGATGAGAATCCATCGTACTTTACTTAACAACTTCACTGATGACGTTCACCGTCCAGCACTTCCTTACAAGTTCAAATTCAAAGTGTCAGGTTGTGGTAATGACTGCATGAACTCTATCGAGCGCTCTGATTTCGCTATCATTGGTACATGGCGTGATGACATGAAGGTTGATCAAGAAGAAGTTAAGAAGTTCGTCGCACGCAAAGGCCGCGAGTATGTGATCGACAATGTTGTGACGCGTTGCCCGACTAAAGCATTGTCTCTAAAAGACGATGACACAATGGATGTCGACAACCGTAACTGCGTTCGATGCATGCACTGCATGAACGTTATGGTGAAAGCGTTATCACCTGGTGATGACAAAGGTGCAACCATCCTGATTGGTGGTAAGCGTACTTTGAAAATCGGTGACTTAATGGGAACAGTAGTTGTTCCATTTATGAAGCTAGACACAGAAGATGATTTTGAAAAACTCACTGAGATGGCAGAAGAGACTATTGATTTCTGGGCAGAAAATGGCCTAGAGCACGAGCGTTGTGGTGAGATGGTAGAGCGAATCGGCTTGGTTAACTTCCTAGAAGGTGTGGGTATCGACGTTGATCCAAATATGGTCAATGACCCGCGTCAGAGTTCTTATGTTCGTATGGACGGATGGGACGAAGAAGCTGAGAAGTGGTTTAACCGTAAAGCTGAAGAAAAAGCTGCTAGCTAAACACTCAGTCTACAAACACAGTTTTTAATTTTTTAACTTGACGCTGTTTCTAGTGCTGAATCGCCAGAAACAGTAGACCTGTAAGATCAGGAGAATTTGATGTCGCAAGAAAATAGACCCCCTATTGAATCTGGATGCCCAGACGGATTTCAATACATGCACCCCGTTATGCGTAAGAACTATGGTGCGTGGGATTACCACGAGCACCCACGTCCAGGTGTACTTCTGCACGTTGCTAAGAACGGTGAGCAGATCTGGACAGTACGTGCAGGTACACAGCGTATTCTTGATGTATTCACACTAAGAACATTGTGCGACATTGGTGATAAATATGCTGATGGTTATGTACGCTTTACTATCCGTTCAAATATCGAATATATGGTTGCTGACGAGTCTAAAGTACAGCCTATGATCGACGCGCTAGAAGCTGAAGGTTTCGTAGTGGGTGGTACTAAGAACTCTGTTGCCATGATTTCACACACTCAAGGTTGGTTGCATTGTGATATTCCTGGTACTGACGCATCAGGTGTTGTGAAAGCAATGATGGATGAGTTGATTGATGAGTTCCGTGAGAACAACATGCCTAACCGTGTGCACATCACGACGTCTTGTTGCCAAATTAATTGTGGTGGTCAAGGTGATATCGCGATCAACGTGCAGCACACTAAGCCGCCAAAGATCAACCACGATCTCGTTTCAAATGTATGTGAGCGACCTTCAGTTGTTGCTCGTTGCCCAGTTGCTGCGATTCGCCCAGCACAGGTCAATGGTAAGCCATCGCTAGAAGTTGATGAGAAGAAATGTATCTGTTGTGGTGCATGCTTCCCACCATGTCCTCCTATGCAGATTAACGATGCTGAGCACTCTAAGCTTGCTATTTGGGTGGGTGGTAACCACTCAAACGCACGTGGCAAACCAACTTTCCAAAAATTGGTTGCTGCAGGTATTCCAAACAATCCGCCTAGATGGCCAGAAGCGACAGCAATTGTTAAGCGCATACTTCGTGCCTATAAAGAAGATGCACGTGATTGGGAAAGAATTAACGATTGGGTTGAGCGCGTAGGTTGGCCTCGATTCTTTGAATTAACAGAATTACCATTCACGAAGTTCCATATCGATAACTGGAGAGGCGCTCGTCGCAGTCTTAACTCCTCAACTCATATCCGTTTCTAATAAGGTAGTTGATTGTGAAATATGGAATATTAGTAAACGAAGGACCGTATACCCATCAAGCTTCGGATACTGCTTATAAGTTTGCAAAAGCAGCGATCGAAAAGGGGCATGATGTTTTTCGCGTGTTTTTCTATCACGATGGTGTGAATAACGGTACTGCTTTAGCGGTACCGCCTCAAGATGATCGTCACATTCCTAATCAGTGGTCTGAGTTAGCAAAAGACCATGGTGTAGATTTGGTGTTATGTGTGGCTGCTGCTCAACGTCGAGGCATACTCGATGAAGACGAAGCTAAGCGTAACGGCAAGACTTCACACAATATGATTGAAGGTTTTCGTATCTCTGGCTTAGGGCAGTTGATCGAGGCCGGTATTCAGGCAGACCGCATGGTCGTGTTTGGCGATTAATTAGGAGCATAGCGATGGAAAATGAAGAGGGTCAGGTAATTAAGAAATTCATGTATATGAACCGTAAGTCGCCTTATGGAACTATATATGCATTAGAATCATTAGAAGTTGTATTAATTGCAGCAGCATTCGATCAAGACGTTAGTTTAGTTTTTGCTGATGATGGTGTATATCAGCTGACTAACAATCAAAGCACTGAAGATATTGGCATGAAGAATTTTTCTCCAACTTATTCAGCGCTGGGTGACTACGATATTAATAAGATTTATATCGAGAAAGAATCACTCGAAGAGCGTGGTTTAACTTTAGATGATCTTCAGGCACTCACTTATGAAGACGAAGATGATGATTGGGCAGAAAAAGACTCAATACATCTCGTTTCGCGTGCAGAGTTGGCAGAAGTGATTGACCAACAAGACGTAGTCTTTAGTTTTTAAAGGATTCGATATGGCAATGCTACACACAGTAAACAAAAGCCCATTTGAGAGAAATGCGCTTGAATCATGTATTCGATTAGCAAAAGCAGGTAGTTCTGTGTTGTTAATTGAAGATGGAGTTATCGCGGCTATGCAGGGTACTAAGTACTCAAGTGCAATTACAGACGCGATGGCGAATATTACATTTTACGTGCTTGGTCCCGATTTAAAAGCGCGCGGGCTAAGTGAAAGTAATATTGTGGAGGGCGTCAAGGTAGTGGACTATGACGGTTTTGTAGATCTTACAGCTGACAATGAGTCGGTCCAATCTTGGCTATAATTACTAGCAACACGCGCTTAGCAAACATTAACAGGAGAAAATCATGGCAATAGAAGTTGACGGCCAAAGTTACGAAACTGATGAAGAGGGTTACCTCGCTGATCTTAATCAATGGCGTCCAGAGCTAGGTGAAGCTATGGCTATCGCTGATGGGGCACCTCTTCAAGAAGATCACTGGGAAGTTATTAACTTTCTTCGTGAATACTATGAAGAATACCAAATTGCTCCAGCAGTTCGAGTGCTTACTAAAGCCATTGGTAAGAAGTTAGGTAAAGAAAAAGGTAATAGTAAATACTTGTATGAACTATTCCCTTATGGCCCAGCGAAGCAAGCTTGTAAGTATGCAGGTCTTCCAAAGCCAACTGGTTGCGTTTAATCAGTACTGACTATAACAGTCATGATTTGAGAGCATCGCATACATGTGTGTGCGATGCTTTTTCAAATCACCGCTTAAGATCCCTACCGTAAAAAATATTCAAAACCGATGTCTCTAACATTTGCAATTTTATTTTATCTGGCTACAGCAATTCTTGTATTTGGTCTAGCGTTTCGTGTTCGCAAATACATTAAGACGCCCGCTCCATTGAAAATACCTACCACGCCTGCGCCTACAACGAGAGGTGGAGTGGCTTTTAGAATGGTTAAGGAATTAACGATCTTTGAAAGTTTATTCAAGTCCAATAAGTGGATTTGGTTGTTTGGTTGGTTATTCCACATGGGCATGCTGTTAGTATTACTTAGACATCTTCGTTACTTTACAGATCCAGTATGGTGGTGGGTACAGCTCATTCAACCATTTGGTAAATATGCCTCAATATTGATGCTAGTGGGTCTTGCTGGACTGCTATTGCGTCGTGTTGTTGTTGACCGCGTGCGTTATATATCAGCACCGTCAGATTATTTGATGTTATTACTTATCATCGGCATCGGTGCTACAGGTGCACTTATGACTTTTGTAACTAACGCAGACATAATAACCCTGAAGGATTACCTACTCGGATTAATGGTGTTTGACGTTCGTACATTGCCAATGGATCCAATATTACTTGTACACCTTTTCTTGGTGATCCTTTTAATGGCAATCTTCCCTATATCAAAATTATTACATGCGCCAGGTATATTCTTTAGCCCGACGCGAAATCAAGTTGATAATCCAAGAGAGCGCAGACATGTGGCGAATTGGGCGATCAAGCTAGAATCATCAGAATAAGAGAACGGAAATGGCTAAGGTAGAATTTGCAACTCCAGAACTAAAGGAATATCCAATTATTCCTAAACTGCAGAAAGACGCGATGGCTCATAGCAGCCCTTACATCGCCAAAGAGCAGTTTCAAACGCCTCTCGGTTATCCGGGTGAGTTAGTTGATAACTGGAAAGAAGTTGCCATTGCCCGCATGGGTGAGCTGACAGAGAAATATCGCTCTCTACAAGTATTTCTAGATTCATGTGTTAAATGTGGTGCATGCACAGACAAATGTCATTACTACTTAGGCACAACTGATCCAAAAAATATGCCAGTAGCACGTCAGGATTTATTTCGTAAAGTCTATCGTCGCTATTACACACTCGCGGGCAAGCTAGTTCCTAAGCTGGTCGGCGCCGAAGATCTCACCGAAGAAGTGCTAGATGATTGGTACACCTACTTCCATCAATGTTCACAATGTCGCCGATGTTCTGTTTATTGTCCATATGGTATCGATACAGCAGAGATTTCAATGGCCGCACGTGAAGTTATGGATTCCATCGGTAAAGGCCAAAAATACTGTAATGAGATTATCGGTAAGGCGCAGACACTAGGTAATAACTTAGGCCTGCCAGAGCCAGCACTGGTCGATACATTAGAAGGATTAGAAGAAGACGTAGAAGATGAGACTGGTGTAGCGGTTAAATTTCCACTAGATGTTAAAGGTGCGGATATATTATTGATCACACCCTCTGCTGATTTCTTTGCTGAACCTCACATCGATGGTCTGATTGGTTATGCGAAAGTATTTCATGAGGCAGGTGCCTCTTGGACTATGAGCTCATACGCTAGTGAAGCTGCTAACTTTGGTATGTTCATTGGTAGTTACGAGAATATGCGTACATTGGCGTTGCGTATTCGTCAGGCAGCACTTGATCTAGGCGTTAAACGCATCGTATTTGGAGAATGTGGACACGCATGGCGAGTTGCTTACAGCTTCTTAAATACATTGGCTGGCCCATTTGATTTCTTGGATCAAAACTATCCAGTACCACAGCATATTTGCGAATATACACATGATCTCATTCAGAAGAATGAGATCACATTAGATAAGTCAGAGAACGATCACATGACACTGACATTCCATGATTCATGTAATGTGGCACGAGCGTCACGCATGGGTGATGAGCCAGGTGGTCAATTTACTATTCCTCGTGACATCATTAAGGCCAGTTGTAATAACTTCTATGATATGCCAGAGCATGCTATCAAAGAAGGAACCTACTGTTGTGGTGGTGGCGGTGGATTGTTGACAGATGATTTGATTGAATTGCGTGTCAAAGGTGCTTTGCCACGAATGGAAGCTCTCAAACATGTAACAGAAAACAATGGTGTGACACATATGGCTGCTATCTGCGCCATTTGTAAAAGCCAATTTTCAAAGGTATTCCCTTACTACGATTTTTCGTTGGACCAAGTGGTTAGCGTCCATCAATTAGTTAGTAATGCCATCGTACTCACCCAAGAAGATTCTGGTGATAGCGATGAGAGTAAAGAATCAGACGATGTCGAAGCGGCATAGTCTTAATGTTTAAAATTTAATAGTTAGTTTAACTAGGAGCAAAGTTATGGCTACTTCAAAAGATGACATGTCTTACAAATTAACCTTCAGAAAGTATGAAGAGGGTGATCATACTTGGGGTAATTTTGGGGACCAAATTTTCGAAGGTGATAAATCACATAAATGTCCAACTTATGTGCATCGTACGCCACCATGTCAAGGAAGCTGCCCATCAGGTGAAGATATTCGCGGATGGTTAGATATTGTACGTGGTATTGAGAAGCCACCAGAAGGTATTACAATGCAGGAATATGCATTCCGTCGCTCCACGGATGCTAACCCGTTCCCATCTATGATGGGTCGTGTATGTCCAGCACCTTGTCAGGAAGGTTGTAACCGTAATCACGTTGAAGACTTTGTCGGTATCAACTCGGTTGAGCAATATATCGGTGATACTGCGACTAATGAAGGTTACAAATACTCAGCACCAGAAGCATTATCTGGTAAGAAGATTGCAATCATCGGTGGCGGTCCTGCCGGTCTGTCTGCCGCTTATCAATTACGCCGTAAAGGCCACGCAAGTGTAATCTTTGATGATCATGATGAACTGGGTGGTATGTTCCGTTACGGTATTCCAGGTTATAGAACGCCACGTGATTACCTGGATGCAGAAATACAGCGAATTTTAGATTTAGGTGACATTGAAACTCGCATGAACACTCGTGTAGGTCGTGATATCGCTATCGAAGATGTAGAGAAAGAATTTGATGCAGTAATTTGGGCATTAGGTTGTCAATCTGGTCGTAGCCTACCGGTACCAGGCGGCGACGCTCCAAACTGTGTTTCAGGTGTTAAATTCCTAGAGGCATTTAACAAAGGTATCCTGCAGGTTACGGCTGACAAAGTCGTGTGTGTAGGTGGTGGTGATACTTCTATTGATGTGGTATCTGTTGCGCGTCGTTTAGGTCAAATTTCAACTCTAGATAAACAAGAAGCTCCAGAGCACGTGATCGGCGGTTATGTTGCTCATGACGCAGCTTATGCAGCAGCTCGTGAAGGTGCTAACGTTACACTGACCTCATTATTCCAGCGTGAAGAAATGACGGCAGCTGAATACGAAGTCCATGATGCGATTCATGAAGGTGTTCGAATTGATAACGGTGTAATGCCAGTTGAAGTTATCTTAGACGATAATGGTCGAGCTAAAGCTTTACGTATGGCTAAGTGTGAACTTCAAGGTGGTCGTCCTACACCGATTGAAGGCACTGAGTATGAAATTGAATGTGATCTAGTAGTATCTGCAATTGGTCAAGGTGGTGATCTAGAAGGTCTAGAAGATTATGACAATGGCCGCGGTTTGATCGATGCGGATAACCACTATCAAGTACCAGGTAAAGAAGGTCACTTCGTATGTGGTGATATCATTCGCCCTCACTTATTGACAACAGCGATAGGTCAGGCATCAATCTGTGCAGACAGTGTAGATTTCTATCTCAACAACAAAGAATACAGTAAGCGTCCAAAAGTGGATGTGCATCATTTCGACTTGCTCTCAAAGCTCAAAGAAACCGGTTTAGAGCCAACTGATTATGATGAAGGCGAAATTCGTGGGTCAGATGATTCTGAGGCATTGGTGCATAACTATGAAGATCGATCAGCACAAGAGATTATTTCTGCGGATAGATTATTCTTGGGCCATTTTGAATTCACGCCACGCGCGCAACGTAATTCAGTGGTACCTAGTTCAGAAGAAGTGCTTGGTCACTTCGAAGAGCGTTTGGTAGCACTCAGTGAAGAGCAAGCGGTTGAAGAAGCTGGTCGTTGCATGAGCTGTGGTATGTGTTTCGAATGTGATAACTGTGTGATTTACTGTCCACAAGATGCGGTATTCCGTGTTAAGAAGGACAAATCAACTACCGGTCGTTACGTAGATACTGACTACAATAAGTGTGTAGGTTGTCATATCTGTGCTGATGTATGCCCTACAGGCTACATCGACATGGCGCTAGGTGATCACTAAAAAATATAGCAATACCAAACGAGTCAACTAGTTAAGATGAAATCTATTACACAGATTTGTGCATTAGTTCTGATGTTATTGGTGATAATCTCACCGGTAGTGGCGGATGGCAGTAAAGTGCCACCACCTAAGGGTGAGCAGTGTGTTGAAGAAACAGAGTGGATGCGTATCCATCACTTTGAAACGATTCTTCATCAACGAGACGAAACTGTTTTAAAAGGTATTCGTACCACCAAACACAGCCTCAAAAATTGTATCGATTGCCATATCACTGCAAATGAAGAAGGTGAATATGCGCGTTATTCCAATAAAGAAGAGCATTTTTGTGCAACTTGCCACGAATTTGCAGCAGTCAGTATCGATTGTTTTCATTGCCATTCAGATCGTCCTGAATCAGCCGTACGTGAGTCGATCGAGAAATACAAAAAAGATGGTATTAACCCGCATCATGACGAGCACTCGAGTGCAGATGATTTAATCCTAAAAAGTAAGCTACTGTCGGCCCAATAATAATGAAAAATATAGTCAGTAAAGCCTATAAACTATTAAAAAACACTGAGACCACCACCGATCAAAGTAAACGATCATTTATGGGTGGGGTTGCTACTGCAGCGGGACTCACTGTCGCTCCAGGTGTGATGCTCTATCAAACAGCGCACGCCAAACCATTGGACGAAGCGGTCACTGACAAAGTCCGCTGGGGAATGTTAATCGATGTGAATTCATGCGCAGATGACTGCAATGCCTGTGTGGACGCATGTAATGATGAGCATGGCCTGTGGCCGGATGAATCATCAATGACAGACTCACAGTGGATAAGAAAACTCACCGTAAAAGATCCACAAACTGAGCATACACAATCATTTCCTGTGATGTGCCAACATTGTGAAAATCCCCCATGTGTGGATGTGTGTCCTACGGGCGCATCATTCAAACGTGACGACGGCATTGTATTAGTGAATATGCATACTTGCATTGGTTGTCGATATTGCATGATGGCATGCCCATACAAAGCACGTTCCTTTGTGCATGAGGATTTACACAACCAATTGCCTGACTCACCGCGTGGAAAAGGCTGTGTTGAGAGCTGCAACATGTGTGTACATAAACTCGATGCTGGTGAAAATACCACTGCCTGTGCTGATGCGTGTCAGAAAGATGGTCATCAAGCGATCGTATTTGGCGATCTTAATGATCCACAAAGTGAAATTTCACAACGTCTTAAGTCTCATGGAGGCACTCAAATACGTGCTGATCTGGGCTTGAATACTGGCGTTAGATATCAGGGCATATAAGCATATGGATACTATTAGATACAGTGCGATAGCAGCTCGTTCATCAAAATTCTGGATATTACTAGTTAGTCTCGCAGGCATAATAATGATCGGTGGGCTATCAGCTCATCATATGGAAACACATGGTCATGTGATTACTGGTATGAATAATCAAATCGTGTGGGGCCTTCCACATGTATTTGCTATCTTTCTTATCGTTGCAGCATCAGGTGCACTCAATGTCGCTTCGGTAGCTTCTGTATTTGGTAAGGTTGAATATAAACCGCTAGCAAGACTGTCAGCGTTATTAGCTTTAGCGTTACTGGCTGGTGGATTAGGGGTGCTAGTCCTCGATCTGGGTCGTCCTGATCGTTTGTTAGTGGCAATGACCACTTATAATTTCAAATCAATTTTCGCTTGGAATATTTTCCTATACACAGGATTTTTTGTCATCGTTGGCATCTACATGTGGTGGATGATGGATTACCCAATGATGAAGTATAGTAAAAAAGCCGGTCTTGCTGCCTTTATCTGGCGTCTTATCTTGACTACAGGTACAGGTTCTATATTCGGATTCTTAGTGGCACGCAGTGCTTATGATACTGCCATGCTAGCGCCTATGTTCATCATCATGTCGTTTGCATTCGGACTAGCTTATTATTTGCTGGTGTTGATGGCAGCTTACAAGTGGACAGAAAGACCGTTAGGTGACTACATCCTCAATAAGTTAAGAAATTTATTAGGTGTATTTGTGGCCAGCATTTTATATTTTGTTGCGGTTTATCATGTAACTAATCTATACGCGACCGAGCATCACGCAGTAGAAAAGTTCTTATTAATGGATGGCGGTATATATACGCAGTTGTTTTGGATTGTGCAGGTCATACTTGGTGGCTTAGTGCCATTAGCATTGATCTATGCGCCACAGTTCAAAAACTGCCGACGCAGTCTGATTGCAGCATGCTCCTTGGTACTAATAGGTGGCATGGCTCAGGTGTATGTGATTCTAGTCGGCGGGCAAGCTTTTCCTTTAGAAATGTTCCCTGGCATGGAAGTCAGCAGTTCATTCTTTGATGGAGTGGTGGGTGAATACGTTCCCAGCATTTGGGAGACTCTTCTAGGTTTTGCGGGAGTAGCGCTGTCACTACTAATAGTTACAGTTGGTATTGCGATCTTGCATTTCTTACCAGACTCATTGGCGGATAATGTTACCCAAGGTAAGTGAACGATCGTAAGTAAATATGACTGATTTAAATGCTTAAAGTCATCTACTCTAAATAATTATATTTTCTTAGGCAGTGACTTATCCGGGTTTAAGATATGATTCCGGTCGAATTGAGATTTAATTGCATGCATCAATTCGATTTCAGTAGCCGTTAACTCCAGAGCAATATAATCCCTTTTTGCTAAACCAACGCCATGCTCACCTGAGAGGGTGCCCTGTAATTCAATGGTCAGAGAAAATATTGCTTCAAGGCAACGTTGAGCGTGTTCATTCTGAATCGTGTCCGAACCGTCATACATAATATTCACATGAAGATTGCCATTGCCCGCATGGCCAAAATTTACGATAGGTAAATTATACTGTTTGGATAATGCATCTACCTGACTAATAAATTCTGCTAGATGTGGAACCGGAACAACAATGTCTTCATTGATTTTGTTGGGTGCAAGAGTTCGTAACACCGGTGATAAAGCTTTACGTGCTGCCCATAGTTTGGTTTTTTCATTATCACTTTCAGCATGTTGTATTTCTATTAGCGTAGGATGTTGCAGTGCTGCCTCAATGTCGTCTGAACAACTTTGCAGTGATGATTCAGAGCCTTCTGCATTTATCATCAGACATGCATGCGCATCACTAGCTAGCGGAACATCCGTGTGTTCATTAATCAGTGCGATAGCATGATGATCCATGAACTCTATTGCCGCAGGGCGATCACGTAGGGCTGTAAGTTTCTCAATAGCAGCACTAGCACCTTGTGAGTCAGAATATAGAACACGCATGGTCTTGCTATGCTGTGCAATGGGAAGAATCTTTAGTTCAGCTTCAGTAATTATAGCCAGTGTGCCCTCTGAACCTATCAATAGGCGGGTAAGATCATATCCAACAACCCCTTTCGTAGTGATGCTGCCCGTATTGATGGTTTCACCATTACCGGTCACCGCTTTGAGCTGTAAGGTATTGTCACGAGTAGTCCCATATTTTACGGCTCTGGGGCCGGCAGCATTACAGGCTAAGTTGCCACCTACTGAGCAATACGCTGCACTACCAGGATCAGGTGCCCAGAAAAAACCACGTTCTTGTAAATAGTCTTGTAAAGCTTGATTAGTAATGCCTGATTCAACACGAACACTTAGATTCGCTTGGTTGAAACTGACAATCTTGTTCATGCGCTCAAGAGAAATAACGATGCCATTTTGAACAGGCACTGAGGCACCTGTCGTGCCTGTACCTCGGCCACGTGCAGTCAAGGGAATGTTATGTTGATTACATAACTGCACACAAGCA
Organism: Gammaproteobacteria bacterium; assembly: GCA_965658595.1. GTDB lineage: Bacteria > Pseudomonadota > Gammaproteobacteria > UBA4575 > UBA4575 > UBA1858. The sequence goes on from CBFHSW010000047.1 coordinate 20,002, forward strand.
ACGACTTGTTGGTGGTGAGTGGGTAATACCACAGCATCCGGTGGTGAATGCATTTTGCTATTGTCATAACCATAGGGCCAACAGTCAGCGGCAGCGGTCAGCAATTGCTGAGGCTCAAAGATAGCCGCAAGTTGTGAAATAATGTTTTTTTCTAATGTCATATGACAATTCTAAATGCTAAAGGCGTTATTAATCCATTGTGGTGTCTGATTGGGTGACAACGCAACCACGTCAAAACGTAAGTCACCGTCATTAGGATATTTGCTGAGGTAATGATTGGCGCTAAAAATGAGTTTGCGTTGTTTAGTTTGGTTAACAGATTCCGCCGCACTACCGAAAGTATTGTTTTTACGGTAACGGACTTCTACAAACACTAAAGTATCTGAATCTTGCATAATTAAATCAATCTCACCATGACGGCAATGATAATTGCGTGTGATCAATATTAATCCATTTTTAACCAGAAAACTGCAGGCGATGTCTTCAGCCTTTTTCCCCATCAGTTTTGTATTCATCAAAGCCTATACACAAAGTCAGTGTGAGTGACTTTTAAGTAGCCTAGGTCGGCCATTAATGAATTTCCCCCACAGCAATTCTCGATACAATCGATTATTGTTATGTATGCTTAACTGTCCTGTAAGTCCACTATATGAAGTATTTTCTATAGCTAATAAAGTTGTGATTTGCATGGGTAGATTATAAGCATCAATGCCTAACGCGGCGAAGCGGGGATGATCTTTGTAATCACGCCCAGTTTCGATTTCGAGTAACTCTCTTAAGATCTCATCAGATAATTTTGGGTCGAGTATCCATGGAATATCTGTATATGTGACGCCATTAATATCACGATCTTTGGTGATATTTTCTGTGCCAGAAAAAATATGAGAAGTACTATATACGCTCAGATCAGTGCCAAAGTAATAATTAATTTGAGGTCTAATCAGGCGTGCGGTTTTTGGTGGCGCGATAAGAAATACAGCTTGTGCGTCTTGACGACGACGCGATTGGTGTTTGATTTTCATACCCAAGGTGGAACGTAATTGTTGATAACGTTGTTCACTTTCATTGATGTGCAAAACATCTTTCAGTGTCTCAGAGAAATCACTATTGTTCGTCATGTAGTATTGCGTATCGAGAACTTGCCCACCAAGCTCTTCATAATGATTGATAAATGTATCTGTGAGTCGGCTTTGCCAGTCTCCTTGAGCAGACAATATCAGCGTATGCTGATGACCATCCATAAACGCCCGCTGAGCAACTTGAATAGCTTCATCCTCAGGCAACAGACCAAATTGATATAAGTTATTAGGTGTATCTATATGATCAGGAAGATAGTTTAAAGTCAGTGTCGGTACGCTAATATCAGCTTGCGTAGCAAGGGTTTCCACAGCTTCTTTATCGAGTGGCCCAATCACGTACTCTGCACCTTGATCTATCGCTAGTTGATAATGCTCAAGTATATTTTGGTTTTGCACACCGGTATCGTACAACACGATCTCTGGATCATAGCGCTCATGTTCATTCAATTCTTTAGCGGACAGTATCCCTGCATAAATGACATTGGCAATTTTGCTGTATTTACCACTCATGGGAAGTAATACGGCTATTTTTTCTGGCACTACAAAATAATTTGTATATTCACTAATAATTCTTTTTATTAATGTATTGCCTATAAATTGTGTGGGATGGCTGTGACGCCACTGGTCTAAAGCGCTCACAAGCTGTTGTTCATTTTCATAACTGATACGCTGTGTTTTAGCGAGAGCAGTCCAAGCCATCAGTGCACTATCTTCTGTTTGTTGCCATGTCGTAAACTGCTGATCAGTGCTCGCTGTAAATAATTGCCATAAAGCTAGTTGGTTGGCTTCGATAGCGATGCTGTCTTGTAGAAACTCGTTTAATTGTAAGCGTGCTTTGATGGCAAGCTCTGGTTGGTCGAGTGCTCCATAACTTAGCGCACTCAGGTTCAGGAGTTGTTGTTTTTGTGTGCTGGAAAGTTGTGCCGTGTTGAGACTTTCAATAAGGGGTAGAGTGCTACTCCATTGTTGCAGATAGGTATAACTTGCCAACTTAGTAAGCTGGTAACGAAATAACTGTTGAGCAGATAAGGTGAGCGTATTAATACGCATAAGCATTTTATTGGCGAGGTTATATTCTTTTGCTTTTTGATAAAGCTCTACCGCATTTAATAGATAATTGGCGTATTGATCAGCAGTGGATAATTCTGCCATCTGAAGGTATGTTTCAGCAGCCTTCACATATTCATTTGCAGAAACCCATTGTTCTGCCTGAAGCCTTTTGTCGGCAATGGCTTGGCTGTCATCACGCACTATGCTAGATGTGCAACTGCTAAGCACCATCAGACATATTAATGCCGTGATGCAATATGATAAGGTAGACGTCTGATTTTTATTCATGATCATGTGATAGTTTGACCTAGCGATAAGGTGAGACATATCACGTCAGCCGGATTAGTACTTTGTCTATACTCTATATTGTTGCAACTCCAATTGGAAATCTAAAAGACATCACTTTGCGCGCATTAGAGACGCTGCGCACGGTCCAGCTAATTATTGCTGAAGATACCCGCGTCACTAAAAAGTTGCTCCTCGCACATAGCATTGATCAACCATTACTATCTTACCATCAACATAACGCTCTTCAACGTGATCCGCACATACTCCGTAAGCTACAAGAGGGTGAAGATATTGCTTTGGTGACTGATGCTGGCACCCCATTATTAAGCGATCCTGGCCACTCCATAGTGGCACTGTGTCGACATAATCAAATTCAGGTTGTACCCGTGCCAGGTGTCAGTGCGGTGACTACAGCTGTATCAGTGAATGATCTAAATGTGACCCGCTTCACTTTTGAAGGTTATTTACCACCTAAGCAGGCCGCACGAAGACAAACCTTGGCAGAATTAGCGACCTCTACTCAAGCGATCATTTTTTATGAGACTAAACATCGCATAATCGAAGTATTGCAGGACATCCGTGACATAATGGGAGGGCAACGTTCGATAATGATTGCACGTGAATTAACCAAGATGCATGAACAGATCGTGAGTGGGAGTGTGGAGCAGATACTCACACAGTTTGAGGATCAAACAATTCCTAACCTTGGTGAGTATGTGATTTTGATGCAGGGAGATGATGGTGAGAATCTGAAACTTCGTGAGATTGCGACAGTGCGTAGCCTGTTTACTGCGGTGTGTCCTGTCATTACACACAAAGCCGCCGTGGAATTAGCTCGTCAGGTGTCATCATTGCCTAAAAATCTACTTTATAACTTGGCTCAGGAATACTATTCCGAGTAATTGTGCGAGCTTAAGGTGTTTAGTGATAACATTGCCGCGAGAGTTAATCGAGGCAGTCGCTATTATGCAAATAATAGAGGAAAGTCCGGGCTCCACAGGGCAGAGCGCCAGGTAACGCCTGGAGGGCGTAAGCCCATGGAAAGTGCAGCAGAAAAGATACCGCCTAATGATTTAGGTAAGGGTGAAATGGTGCGGTAAGAGCGCACCGCGGTTTTGGTAACAAAATCGGCATGGTAAACCCCGCTTGGAGCAAGACCAAATAGGAGAGCAGGCTTCGCGCCACATGTGGTCCACATGGCTCTCGGGTAGGTCGCATAAGGTATTTGGTGACAAATATCTCAGATGAATGGCTGTCCACGACAGAACCCGGCTTATTGATTGACTCTCAACTACTGCTACTTAAAGTAATCTCTTAACAACGTTATTCAACCCTCTAATCCGCATAAATATTCACTTCAATAATCTTAGCCATATCTCCTAAGTTACTGTCTTAAAAGGGGAAAACACCCTCTCAATCAGCTGTTTTTGCTTGCTTTTTGCTGTACTCGTTCCTATAGTGTGAGAAAGTGGGAAAAAGTGGTTTTTAGTGAATAATTAAGGCAAAAGAACATGTTTAGAGGTATTACATCAACAACAATCGACGCAAAAGGGCGTATTAGTATCCCCACAAAACACCGTGAGGAGATTGATGCTGCCTGTGGTGGTCATTTAGTGGTCACCGTCGATATAGATCGTTGTTTGCTTCTATACCCCTTGCCAGAGTGGGAACGTGTTGAAGCTGAGCTACTCAGTTTACCAAATGCCAGGAAGCAGGTCAGACGATGGCATCGATTATATCTTGGTTATGCGAAGTCTTGCGATGTCGATGGGCAGTCCCGATTATTATTACCGACTGAATTGCGTGAGTTTGCTGACTTAAAGAAAAATGTTTTTTTGTTGGGTCAAGGTAATAAATTTGAGCTTTGGGATGAGCAACGTTGGAATGATAACACTCAGGAATGGTTGGATGATGAAGCCGCTACTGATGATGGTGAATCAGTTCTCGATCGGATTATTTTGTAAACATGTGTGCACAAGCACATGTGCCTGTCATGTTAGAGGAATCAACACAGGCCTTGAGGATTAAGCCAGAGGGTACTTATTTAGATTGTACTTTCGGACGCGGTGGGCACAGTGAGGCTTTTTTAAAAAGTCTTACTAACAGGGGTCGTCTGTATGTGATCGACCAAGATGAAACAGCTATCCAAACTGCTCATGAGAAATATGGAGAAGATGAGCGAATAACGATTTTGCATAATAGTTTTGAAGATCTTGATCAGATAGGGGAGCAATATAATTTGCTAAACAATACTGATGGCATATTTTTTGATCTGGGCGTTTCTTCACCCCAATTGGATAATGCTGAGCGAGGCTTTAGTTTCACTCAGGATGGCCCATTAGATATGCGTATGAATAACACATGTGGGCAGACCGCTTCACAGTGGTTAGAGCAATGTTCATTGTCAGAGTTGATTGCCGTGTTACGCAATTATGGTGAGGAGCGATATGCCAAGAAGATAGCCACGCAAATCATATCAGCTCAGCAGGATAGCCCCCTCACTAGCACTTTGCAGTTAGCTGAGATCATCAAAAGCTGTTATCCCAGACACTATCAGGGCATACACCCCGCCACTCGAAGTTTTCAGGCGATAAGAATTGCTGTGAACAGAGAGTTAGATGCTCTTTCCAGTGCCTTGCATACAGCGTATCAACTATTAAAAACCTCAGGAATTATGGCAGTCATTAGTTTTCATTCTCTAGAGGATCGAATGGTTAAACGTTTTATTCGCGATACTGTGCCTAAAGCGTTAGCAAAACTTCCAATCCCCCATCAGCCTGCACTGCATCTTAAGCCGATGGGTAAATTACAGCGTCCATCAGAACAAGAAATTGATATGAATCCGCGCTCTAGAAGTGCTCGCCTTAGAGTGGCACAGAAGGTGTTCGAATGAGTTTGCGTTTCTTTATTGGTATTTATCTATGCGTGGTCATGGCTGCATCTGGGCTTGCTTACAGTAAGCATTTGCAGCGACGTTATTTTATTGAGTTACAAGCATTACAGCTTAATCACAATAAATTACAAACAGAATGGGAGCAGCTTTTGTTAGAAGAGAGTGCTTGGTCGAATGAAATGCGTATAGAAAAAATAGCTACACAAAAATTGGGCATGCAGACGTTAGATTACTCTGACCTTGTAATGTTGGAATTAGACTAGCTGGAATTTGATTAAATGAAAAAAGCAAACATCAATATGTTTCAAGGCCGCCGATATTTGGCGTTGGCTTTGATATTGCTTATTTTCATGGTGCTATTCATGCGTGCCATACAGCTGCAATGGTTAGAGGCAGATTTTTATGAGCAAAAAGGTGTAAAAACACAAGTGGGCGTCGTGGAAATGCCTGCTCATCGTGGTGTGATTAACGACCGTTTTGGTGAGGCATTAGCGATTAGCACCCCCGTGTATTCGATTTCTGCTAATCCAAGAGTTATTAAGCATAATTCACACTCCATTAAATTAGCTTCCACTATCTTGCAACTTGATGAAGCACAATTATTTCACAAGATACAACAAAGAGCCGACAAATATTTTGTCTACCTTAAAAGACATGTGCCACCTGATGTAGCTGAAGCTATTCAAGAACAGGCGTTGGCTGGCATTTCTGTGAGTGAGGAATACCGGCGTTATTACCCTGCGGGTGAAATGTTAGCGCATGTGGTAGGTCTAACGAATATTGATGGAAAAGGTATTGAAGGCATAGAGCATGCTTACGATGATTGGTTGCATGGTGAGCCAGGTAGTAAGCGAGTTATTAAAGATGGGCGCAGACAGGTGATTGCAGATGTTGAATTGATAGAATCTGCTAAGGAAGGTAGAGAATTACAATTATCCATAGATAAGCGTATTCAATATCTTGCTTATAGGGAGTTGCGTAAGGCACTAAAAAAACATGTAGCAAAATCTGGTTCTGTAGTCGTGCTATCTGTTGATACAGGTGAGATATTGGCAATGACAAATTTACCAGTATTCAATCCTAATGATCGACGTTATGCCAAACATGATGAAATGCGAAATCGCGCCATCACTGATCGTTTTGAACCGGGTTCAACTATTAAGCCATTTTTGATTGCAGCTAAATTGGAGTCTGATTTTGATCAAATCAGAAGTCAGATTGATACTGCACCAGGGTCTTATCAATATGGTGAGCTAGAAGTTAAAGATGCTAGGGATTATGGTCGGATTGGATTATCCACCTTGGTAGCTAAGTCGAGTAATGTGGGTGCGGTTAAAATTGCATTGAGCATGGATCCTGCACAAATCTGGTCAGTCTATCAAGGGGTTGGATTTGGTCAGTTGAGTGGCTCGGGGATTACAGGTGAAAATGAAGGTGAATTAAAGAATCATACTGAATGGAACAAATTGCAGCATGCTACTATTGCATATGGTTATGGTTTAAGCGCCACGACGTTGCAGCTGGCGCGCGCATACTCAGTGTTTGCAAATCGTGGAATTCTATATCCTGTCTCATTTATAGCCCAGCAAGAATCTCCACAAGGGGTTCGTGTGATGTCTTCACAAACTGCACAAGCGGTTTTGCATATGATGCAGTCAGTCGTGTCTGCTGGAGGTACCGGAAGTCGTGCGCGTATGAAAGCTTATTCCTCGGCGGGTAAAACGGGCACCTCTAAGAAATCTATTAAAGGTGGTTACTCTGATACAAACTATGTGGCTTTGTTTGCAGGCCTAGCACCTTTCAAGCAACCAAAGATAGTTGTCGTTGTCATGGTCGACACCCCTACCCGAAATGGTTATTCGGGTGGACAGGTGGCAGCGCCTGTATTTGCTAATATCGCTGAAGGCGCACTCAGATTAATGAACATAGTGCCAGATCAGATCAATGCTAATGAAGGACAGATGGTATTAGCTGAGGGTGGGCTCAAATGATGACTCATCAAAATAAACCGTCTGCAAAAATCTCAGAGTTGTTGTCTGAGTGGTTATCGCAAGAGCCATGTCAGGATGTGAGGGTGAGTGGTATATCTGAATATAGTCCTGATACACAAATGGGTGATTTGTTTTTAGCGATTACAGATAGTCGCTATGTTGATCATGCGATTAGTATGGGTGCAGTCGCGATAGTATGTGATAACGAAATTAACACAGCTATAGAGGCTTTAATTGAAAAGCAGCAGTTAAATATTCCTGTATTTTCGATACCAGATTTGTCCGCGCATAAACATCAAATCATTGAACGCTTTTATCAACAAAAAAATCATCTATTACAAACGGTCGCCATTACTGGCACAGATGGAAAAACTTCAGTCGCTCATTTACTAGTGCAAGCTTTAGATACTATGGGTGGACGCAATGGATTGATCGGCACTCTGGGTTGTGGTTATTTGAATGCTCTAACGAGTAGCCATCATACTACACCGTCTACAGCAAGAATCGCTCGTGAATATCAACAATTTGACTCTGATGGATGTAAAGTCGTTGCTATCGAAGCCTCTTCACATGGGATAAAACAGCAGCGATTAAAAAACACTCCTATTCATACAGCAGTGCTGACCAATATCACGCGTGATCATCTCGACTACCACAAGACCATTAAAGATTATGTGCAAGCAAAAGCACAATTGTTTTTTACTCATCACCCAGAAAATGCGGTCATTAATATTGATGATGATATGGGTAAACAATGGGTGCAAGAACTTGGCTCGCAATTAAATATTATTACTTTCTCTGCCGACAATCCTAAGGCGGATATCAGCCTCAAGCAAGCACGCTATCATGCGCAGGGTATGGATATAGAGGTGAGCTTGCAGGGCAAGAATTATCACTTGAGTGTTTCGTTGTATGGGCCATTCAATGTATTGAATATTTTAGCTGTAATGGCTGTATTAAAAAGTTTAGGTAAGTCTGACATTCAAATTATACGAGCTTTGGAAGGTATCCAATCTGTCCCTGGTCGTATGCAATCTGTTAAGAATGAAAAAATGCGTTCTGTATTTGTAGATTATGCCCATACACCAGCCGCTCTGTTAGCAGCTATTAATGCCGTGCGAGAGCACTGTAATGGGCGTTTAATCTGTGTGTTTGGTTGCGGTGGTGATCGAGATCAGGGTAAGCGTTCTCAGATGGGTGAGGTGGCCAGTCGATATGCTGACGAAGTGATTATCACTTCAGATAATCCACGCCATGAAAAACCACAAGATATTATTGATGCAATCGTAAATGGTTGTGTGAGTCGTAAAAATGTCCATCAAATTGAGTTGCGTGAACAGGCAATCGCCTATGCGTTAGAAACCTCGCAAGTCCACGATGCCATACTGATTGCAGGCAAAGGGCATGAGAAACTTCAATTTATTGGTGATCAGGCGATTGCTTTTGACGATGTGTTAGTCGCCCAGCAAACATTGCATGAGGTGGCATATGGATAGTCATCTTTTATTGAGTGATATCGCTAAGATGGCACAGGGTCAATTGTTAGGTGCTGATATGAGTGTTAGTGCATTCACGACTGACACACGTCAGTTACGAGCAGGAGATTTGTTCATCGCTCTGTGTGGTGAGAACTTTGACGGACATGATTTTATAAATGCTGAATTATCAGCGCAGGCTGGCGCTTTATTTGTACATCGTGAGGTGGATTCAACTCTACCCAAAGTGATAGTGGAAGATACTTTAAAAGGATTATCTCATTGGGCGCAAGCTTGGCGTGATGAGGTTGATCCATGTGTGATTGCTGTCACCGGTAGTAATGGTAAGACCACGGTAAAACAAATGCTCCGAAGTGTTTTTTCACAAGCAGGTAAGACGAGTAGTACCCAAGGCAATCTAAACAATCATATTGGTGTGCCACTGACGTTACTACAGTGTGAGCGAGATGATGCATATGCAGTGATTGAAATGGGTGCTAATCATATTGGTGAAATCGATCATTTAAGCCGTATGGCAAAGCCCAACATTGCCATTATTACCAATGCTGGTCCCGCACATTTGGAAGGCTTTGGATCATTAGAAGGGGTAGCCCAAGGGAAAGGCGAGATCATTAATGGCCTTCAAAGTCCAGGTCATATCATTCTCAATGCTGATGATGAGTATTGCTCATATTGGCTCGACAAAGCTCAACACATGAATGCTGTGACATTTGGGTTTTCGCAGCAGGCAAACATTCGTGGAGAATTAAATGGTCAGCAATTAACGGCCTTTATTGATCAACACAGTGTCACCATTAGCTTGCCATTACTAGGTCGACATAATGCTTGTAATGCATTGGCAGTGATCGCAGCAGCACACATAGCTGGTCTGTCGACACAACAAATCCAACAGGGTCTGGAGAACATGCAACAAGCTGATGCACGCTTGGAGTTAAAACCAGCACTGCATGGGGCTCAAATTATTGATGATAGTTATAACGCTAATCCAGCTTCACTAGCGGCAGCTATTCAGGTGTTATGTGCACATTCTAAGCAAGCATGGCTGGTGTTAGGGGATATGGGTGAGCTTGGAAATGAAGAGCAGGCTATGCATAGGCAGATGGGTGAGTTAGCTAAAACAGCCGGTATAAAAAAGTTATTTGCTTTAGGTGAATTAAGTCGTCATGCCGTTGAGGGTTTTGGTGAAGGGGGTGTTCATTTTGAGAATCATGAAAAACTCAGCGATGCCTTAATAGATCAGCTCAATGCAGACTGTAGTGTGTTGGTAAAGGGGTCGCGATCAATGCGCATGGAAAAAATAGTCGATGCTATGACAGATCCTAAATCGTTGCATTAAACAGAGAGATATATGCTTTTATATTTATTTGAATATTTAGAACAGTTTAACAGCTCATTCAATTTGTTTGGCTACTTAACACTGCGCTCTATATTAAGTGTTTTAACAGCGCTGATTATTTGTTTTATTGCTGGTCCAATGATGATTAAACGTTTCACTGATCATAGTATTAAGCAAAGCATTCGTGAGGACGGGCCTGCAACGCATCATCTCAAAGCTGGCACTCCAACTATGGGGGGTGTGTTTTTATTGCTGGGGGTCTTAGTAAGTACTTTGCTGTGGGGGGATTTATCTAATCGCTATGTTTGGATTGTTTGTTTTGTAACATTTTCCTATGGCGCGATAGGTGCTTTTGACGATATTAAGAAACTAGTTAAAGGTAATGGCGAAGGAATCTCAGCCCGACTGAAATTTTTCCTACAATCAGTTGTTGGAATTATTACGGCTTACTGGTTATTCAGTAGCGCCCAAACGGCCGCTGAAACCAGTTTATATGTGCCTTTCTTTAAAGATGTGATCATACAGATGGGGCCATGGTTTATGGTGCTCTCTTATTTTGTCATTGTAGGCTCAAGTAATGCGGTCAACTTGACTGATGGCTTAGATGGTCTAGCTATCATGCCCACTGTTATGGTGGCTGGAGCATTGGGAGTGTTTGCATATCTTAGTGGACATTCTGCATTTTCTGAATATCTCGCTATTCCTTATTTGCCGCTAGCAGGTGAGCTCATTATATTTTGTGCAGCAATCGTCGGTGCTGGCCTGGGATTTTTATGGTTCAACACTTATCCCGCTCAAGTGTTCATGGGAGATGTGGGCGCTTTGTCTTTAGGCGCTGCTCTTGGCGTGGTGGCTATCTTGGTTAGGCAAGAAATTGTATTAGTGATTATGGGTGGAGTATTTGTAGTAGAGACAGTCTCGGTGATGATGCAAGTTGCATCTTACAAATTGACAGGTAAACGAATATTTAAAATGGCTCCATTGCATCATCATTTTGAATTGCGAGGATGGCCAGAGCCAAAAGTGATTGTACGCTTTTGGATTATCACCATTATTTTAGTATTGATCGGTTTATCCACATTAAAGATTAGGTGATTTAAGTGAATCAATACGCCATGCAGAATACTGATATCAACTACCTAGTGATGGGTGCAGGAGTCACGGGCCTGTCGGTGGTATCGTTTTTGCGTGCGCAAGGAAATTGTGTTCGTGTGATGGATAGTCGTGAGTTACCACCCAATGCCAATAAGATTAAAGCATTGTTGAAACCTAATGATATATGTTTCGGCGAATTCAAATGGGAGTGGCTGGAGCATACGGATGTGTTAGTGGTTAGTCCTGGTATAGACAGCCATCAACCACCTATTCAAACTGCTTGTCAACGTGGTGTTAAAGTAATTGGAGATATTGAGTTATTTGCACAAGCGGCTGAGCGACCATACATTGCTATCACTGGTTCAAATGGTAAAACGACAGTAACAACTTTAGTCACAGAGTTACTCCAAAGCCAAGGAATTAAGGCTAAAGCTGGAGCTAACATTGGTGAGCCAGCATTAGAACTTCTCTCTGATGATAATACTGAAATATATGTATTAGAGTTGTCTAGCTTTCAATTAGAGACCTGTCATTCTTTACGAGCTAGTTCAGCAGTCGTGCTTAATGTTAGCAATGATCATCTCGATCGACATGCAGATATAGATGAGTATAAAGCTATTAAATGTTCTATTTATAAACATGCGCAACGCCAAATATTTTCACGACTAGAAGATTGTCGACAATTTAATCAGCAAGCGATTAAACAACAAGTCAGTGAGCAAGACTCAACTCACACTAGTTTTGGTTTTGATAAACCTGAGTCTGGTCATTATGGATGTGTGTCTGATCATCAAGGACGTCAGTGGTTAGCCTGTGGAGATGAAAAAATCATGCCTACAGATCAAATTCCCTTGGTGGGTGAAGTAGGTAAACTTAATGTATTGGCAGCTCTGGCCATTGCGGCGCCATATCTTAGCGACATGCCGAGTGCTGTTGAAACCATCAGAGCGTTCAAAGGTCTGCCGCATCGTTGTCAAAGAGTTGCTAAGTACAATGATGTGACTTGGATCAATGATAGTAAGGCGACTAATATTGGTGCCACTCTAGCTGCTATAGAAGGGCTAGAGCGTCCATTAATATTATTGTTGGGTGGTGTACATAAAGGTGGTGCAGTAGAGTGTTTAATACCCGCTATCACTAATAAAGTTAGACAAGTAATTGTGTATGGGCGTGATGCTGATATTTTCCGGCAAGCATTAGCTGAGCATGTCCAGACTGAGCAAGTGCAGACACTACAACAAGCAGTCACAAAAGCATATAACACTGCCGTGGCTGATGATACGGTTTTATTATCACCCGCGTGTGCAAGCTTTGATAGCTTCGATAATTATATGCACAGAGGTGATGTCTTTAGTCAGTCAGTACAAGCATGTATGAGGGGCAGTTATGATGCGTGCTGATACTACGCCATTAGATCTGCACTCATCTATTGCTCGCGTCATAGATGTGCAAATGTTTATGGCAATACTCATGATTGCAGGAATAGGTATGGTCATGCTGACCTCAACCACGATTGATATTGCCTATCGTATACATGCTGATGATTTCTTTTATATAAAAAAACAATTGGTATTTCTATCCTTAGGTCTGTGTTGTATTTTTGTTGTCGCAAGAATTCGGTTGGGGATGTGGGAACGTTTAGGTCCATTATTATTATGCTTATCTATCGTGCTGTTATTTTTAGTATTAATCCCTGGTTTGGGTAGAACGGTGAATGGTAGTACTCGCTGGTTGCTCGTGGGTCCATTGGGTTTACAGGTTTCAGAGTTTGCTAAAGTCGCCATGATAATTTATTTATCTGGTTACATCGTTAGACACGCTGATAGAGTAGAAACTAAGCTCACCGCTTTTCTAAGTCCTATGCTAGTGCTTGGATTAATGATGACATTGCTCATGTTGGAGCCTGATTTTGGGTCTGCCATGGTGTTCATGATACTGGTATTCGGCATGCTATTTTTATCTGGTGCGCGCTTAATGCCATTGGTAACGCTGATTATTGCCTTCTTCGGGATGATGGCAACTCTGGCGATTACCTCTCCTTATCGCATGCAAAGAATTATCGCTTTTATGGATCCATGGGCTGATGCTCAAGATAGTGGTTATCAATTAACACAAGCATTAATTGCGGTTGGTAATGGTGGAATTGCAGGCGTGGGTATAGGCGAGAGTGTGCAAAAATTATTTCACTTGCCGGAAGCACACAATGACTTCATCTTTGCAGTCTTAGCTGAGGAGATGGGTTTGATTGGGGTTGCGATACTATTACTCAGTTACTTTATTTTTATTTGGCGTTGTTTTGATTTGGGTAATCAAGCTCAGCTACAGCAAATGAGATTTGCACAAAACATTGCTTACGGCTGTGGAATTTGGTTTGGGTTACAAACAGTGATTAGCTTATGTGTGAATATGGGTATGTTGCCAACTAAAGGTCTAAGTCTTCCTTTTATTAGTGTTGGTGGCAGTAACCTACTTGCCAGTTGTATTGCTATTGGACTACTTATTAGAGTGCATATAGAAGTGAGTAGCCAAGGGGCTCATAAAACACGCAAAAGGATGATGGGATGATGCGGCCAGTAATGATACTTGCTGGTGGTACTGGAGGCCATGTGTTTCCAGCATTGGCAGTGGCTAATAAACTGCAGGCTCATGGAGTGCCAATCGTATGGGTGGGCACAGAGAGAGGCATAGAGTATCGAATAGTGCCAGAGGCAGGTTTTGAGCTAGTTACAATGAATGTTCAAGGATTGCGTGGTAAAGGGATGCTGCATTTACTGAAAGCACCATTTATTATTTTGAGTGCGCTGCGAGAGGCGTTAAGCATCTTGATTAAATATCGACCTGCAGTACTCCTTGGCATGGGTGGCTTCGTCACAGGGCCGTGTGGATTGATGGCAATATTTTTGAGAAAGCCACTTATCCTGCATGAGCAAAATGCCATTATGGGGTTAACCAATCGAATTCTTGCGCCTATCTGCAAGAAAGTATTTGCAGGATTTTCCTATCCTTCACACAAGATCGAATATTGTGGTAACCCTGTTCGTCATGCATTACTAACTCTCGATGAGCCCGAGGTACGGTTTGCACAAAAAAATCATCATTCGCATCGTTTCTTGATCATAGGTGGAAGTCAGGGATCAAAAGCATTGAATGCACAGGTTCCAGCGGCGATGCAGTTGTTAGCACAAAAACATCATATTGAAATATTGCATCAAACGGGTAAGCAAGATCATACGGCAGTCATGCAAGCTTATGCAGAGGCAACAATTAATGCCAAGGTGGAAGAATTTATTAATGATATGCAGGCGGCTTATTCTTGGGCTGATCTGATTATTTGTAGAAGTGGTGCTATGACGCTGGCTGAGATCGCTAGTGTGGGCTTAGGTGCAGTATTAGTTCCATATCCTTATGCAGTCGACGATCATCAAACTGCCAATGCGCGTCAATTTGTAGAGCAGGGTGCCGCTTATCTTATTCCTGAAAAACAATTAAATAGATCCTCCTTGTATGATGTGTGTGAGCAGATAATCGCTGCTAATCAATTTTTAGCTATGGCACAAAAGGCTAAAGCGTTAGCTACTGTTGATGCTGCTGAAAGAGTTGCTCAAGAATGTCTACAACTGGGTGATATACACCACTCTACGGAGACGGGCTGATGAAAGTGATGCGACATCCAGCAACTTTACCGATGCATCGAGTCAATAATGTATTTTTCATTGGCATTGGTGGTGTGGGCATGAGTGGTATTGCAGAAGTCATGCTTAACTTAGGCTTTAATATTTATGGCAGTGACCAATCTTCTAATATTGCTACTCAAAGACTGCAAGCCTTAGGCGCCAAGATTTATTCTGAGCATGATTCAAGTCATGTTATGGATATGGATGTAGTGATAATCTCATCCGCAATAGCGGATGATAATGTGGAATTAAACGCAGCGGTTGAAAAGCGCATTCCGATTGTAAGACGCGCTGAAATGTTGGCTGAGTTGATGCGTTTTAAACAAGGCATTGCAGTCGCTGGCACACATGGGAAAACCACTACGACCAGTTTAGTCGCTGCAGTAATGGCGCAGGGTGGATTAGATCCTACTTTCATTGTGGGTGGAAGAGTTAACAGTATAGATAGTCACTCTAAGCTAGGCAGTAGTGAATACTTGGTGGCTGAAGCGGATGAAAGCGATGCCTCTTTTTTTCATTTACAACCGTTAGTGTCCGTCATTACCAATATTGATGCAGACCATCTGGCAACCTATGAAAATAATTTTGATAAGTTGCGTTCCGCCTTTATTGAATTTCTACATAATCTGCCTTTTTATGGTTTGGCAGTATTGTGTATTGACGATGAAATTGTTCGTGAAATAGTGTCAGAGGTGAATAGACCTTATGTGACTTATGGATTTTCTGAAGATGCTGACATCCGAGCATTGAATGTACAACACGAGCATGCAACAACTAGCTTTGAGATTCAGATTAAAGGTGAATTAACACAGCAGACTTATCAACTTAACTTGCCTGGTAAACACAATGTTTTAAATGCATTAGCAAGTATTGCCGTAGGGTGTGAATTCAAAGTTGCACATAGTGATATGCAAACTGCTTTGCAAAGCTTTGCCGGTATTGGTAGACGTATGCAAAGTTTAGGTGAACTTAGTTATGCAGGAAATAGCATACAGTTCATCGATGATTATGCACATCATCCACGTGAAATTGCCGCCAGTATTGATGCTATTCGTCAAGGCTGGCCGGAGAAAAGAATCCTACTGGTATTTCAACCTCATCGCTACAGTCGCACTCATGATTTATTTGATGATTTTGTGAATGTGTTACTCGAAGCGGATGTTTTGTTGTTAATGGAGGTCTACTCGGCGGGTGAAGAGGCTATCAATAATGCAGATAGTCGAGCGTTAGCCCAAGCGCTCAGGTTAAGAGGTAAATTAGATACGTTGTTAATTGATGGTGGTTCTACATTAGCTGAATCATTAAAGCCGATTATGCAAGCAGACGATATTGTGGTCACTCTAGGGGCTGGAAGTATCGGTAGAATTTCACATGAAACATTCAATCAGCTATCACAGGGTGTTAGCACATGAGTATGTTGAATCTCACTCACACCAATGTTCGTGGCTCAGTTCAACCGAATGCACCACTCACACGATTTAACACCTGGGGGTTAAGTGGTCATGCAGAATACT
>CBFHSW010000048.1:0-8782 GCA_965658595.1 Gammaproteobacteria bacterium
ACAGCTGGGACAACAGCACAGCGTTCACAAGCTGGTTCTTCATCGAGATTGGCCGTCAAGGCGATCACCATGACCGTGGTGAGACACACTTCTGGGAGCTAGACGAAGTCGGTTCACCAAACTGTGGTCGCGGTTACTTCAGTCTGTTTGCACTTGCGTTATTACCACCGGTATTCCACAAGTACATGAATGAGCAGATGAATAAGTGGGACGATGAGATGGCATCTGAAGGCGAGTTAAAGATCGCTAAGAAGATGAACGACATCGCAGGCTACGCATAAGCATTACGCTTTAAGTATCCAGAAAGGGCTCCTTACGGGGCCCTTTTTTTTGCCTATAATTTCCCCACATTATCCATGCAGCGTAGATTGAAACTTAAATTAGACTGAATGGCTCACTGAGTTAGCTCAAGTCTCTCGCAAATAACGTAGTATTGTTGAACAGCTAGCATGCTCACACACCATTATTGATCCTTATATAGATACTGAGACTGAACATTATTATGAGTAGAAAAATTTTATCGCAGACCTTGGCTGAAACTATCAGTGGACAAGACTTGGGAGATGCTCGTGCATTTTTTGAAAACGAATTATTACAACATCAACAACATCTGAAAGAACTAGGGTCTAATGCAGATGCGTTAGATGTCGCTAAAGTACAGTTAGAGATTGCGCGCGCTCAAATAGGCTTAGGTGATAAAACTGCATGCTGGCAAACAGCTCAGCCATTGTTAGAAGTGTTTATTGATCATGATTGCTTTCAACCCGCGGTGGAAAGTTGTGAGTTGATGTACTTAGCAGAACATGAAAGTTCTATTAAAGCTTTAGGACATGGTTGTTGGTTGGCTGTTACCTATCCAGTGGAGACGGCTCTGTCGGTAGACATGCTGTCATATATCATTGATGAGACACCGGATGATTCTGATGGGGCCGCAGTCGCCAGTGTAGCCGCAATGTATTTAGTGGAACTACGCGAGCAGGGCACGGATAAAGATAATTTGATATTTTTAGCCAAACAGCTCGTGGCTTTGGTGGCTAAACGTCACCGTGGCATTGAAGATGAAGAATCCATTGAAATATGGATAGAAATGCTGGAATTGAATAACCTAGACGAGTTATTCACCCGCCTAGGTAAAGTCATTGACGCTATCGTTGGTAATGAATGGTGGTTTGAGCGTGATGATCTTCGCGCAAAACTACCCGATCAGTAACGACTAGTTGCTGAACTTTTTCATATAGTCTTGGACAGAACCACTGAAGCCCGCATGCTCATCATCAGATGAATGTGCTGCATGACCTGCATGCTCAGCGCTATGACCCGCATGTTCTGCAGATGCTGTTGATGCGCTGTTGTCTTTGTTTAAGTAAGCGAAAACCATGATGCCGGCGATGACGACGGCTACGATGATGCCTGGAATAGTTGAACTTGAGCTGCTCATTTTTATTAGTCCTCCATTAGTATGGTGATATTTGTGATTGAAAAAAATATCTGAATCGAATGCTACGGGCTCCAAGCGCAATGGTCAATCAACACGAGCATAAAAAACCATCACCTCGGCGTCTATTGTGAGTGATGATTGCCCGATGAGCTGCCGTTACAAGCGTAGCTAATATAATAGGCAAGCGGTGAGTAAGAGCATAAAATTAAAATCTGAAAACCACCGGCAATGTGACGATCCGACACATCTCTCAATCTAGGGCTAGAGTGAAATAGTCTATGAAAACCCCCTGCATTATTCATATAGACATGGACGCTTTCTATGCCAGTATCGAACAGCGTGATGCTCCTCAGTTACGTGGCAAGCCAATTATAGTCGGTGGTGATCCTAATCAGCGCGGGGTGGTCGCCACCTGCAGTTATGAAGCGCGCAGATACGGTATCCATTCCGCCATGTCGAGTGCATTGGCTAAAAGAAAATGTCCTCAAGGCATATTCGTGCGACCACGCTTTGATGTGTATAAACAAGTATCACAGCAAATCCGAGAAATATTCTTGCATTACACACCATTGATCGAGCCATTATCTTTGGATGAGGCTTATCTCGATGTGAGTTCACAGTTGCCCACACGCGGATCAGGGAATCTAATCGCTAAAGATATCAAGCAAAAAATTCAACGTGAGACAGGTCTGACGGCCTCTGCCGGCGTTTCTTACAATAAGCTACTGGCTAAGATTGGTTCTGACCGTGATAAGCCTGATGGCTTGTTTTACATTTCTGAAAAAGAGGGGCCAGATTTTGTTAAGACACTGAGAATACGTGAATTCTTTGGCATAGGCCCAGCCACGGAAGAGAGATTACATGCCTTGGGCATTTATACAGGTGCTGATTTACTCACATGGACATTGCCAGAGCTGCAACCTATTTTCGGTAAGTCAGCCAGTTTTTATTATCATGCCGCGCGCGCAGTAGACCAGCGCCCTGTAGAAGTCCATCGAGTGCGTAAATCGGTCAGTGTTGAGGATACCTTTAAGCAAGATCTGGACAAGCTAGACGACATGCTCGCTATTCTCAGTAAACAAAGCAAAAATTTAATCAAGGACTGCACACGCATAGGTGTTGTGGGTAAGACCATTACCTTGAAAGTTAAATTTAGTGACTTCACTCAAGTGACTCGCAGCATTTCCTGCGCCTCATATGTCACTCAGTCAGTGGAGTTGGACAGCCTCATTCCTCAACTACTGGACAGCGCACGTGTAAAGCCTCTGCCCATCCGTTTGCTAGGTATTGCGGTGTCTAATTTGAGTGCAATTGATGATGCTAGCCGGCGTCAGCAAATGCCTTTGTTGTGAATCATTCGCAATAAAAAATGTAAATCTTTACAACACAGTAATATTCACAGGTTTTGTTGTTCTAGCGATAAGCTTGGTGTATGTTTTGAGGTATACTTAGCCGGATAAAAATAACCATATATACATGTGATATCAGAGAGAGTGGAGGTCATCACAAATGTCCCAAGACATGAAAGAAATTAAAATTACTGAGGTCAGCGAGCGTATCAAGGTTCCTGAAGGTCACTCAGTGCATCATTCATTTTGCCCACATGATTGCCCAGATTCATGTTCGATGTTAGTCACACGAGATGATTCAACGGGTAAAGCAGTGCGAGTTCAGGGTGATCCAACGCATCCAATTACACGTGGCTACTTGTGTAACAAAGTGAATCACTATCTCGATTTTGTCTACAACGACAATCGAGTGATGTATCCTCACAAGCGTGTCGGCCCCAAGGGTCCAGGCGCTAAGTTTGAGCGAATTTCTTGGGATGAAGCACTCGAGACTATCACTAACAACTTTAAAGAAACCATCGATAAATATGGTTCTGAAGCTGTTCAACCGTATTCATATTCAGGCACCATGGGCATGGTGGGTTACTGGACGATGGACACACGCTTCTGGAACAAGATGGAAGCAGCGCGTCTTGAGCAATCAATTTGTATTTATGCCGCCATGTGGGCAGGTTTACATACCTATGGTATGGCGCATGCCAACACTTCAATTCATGAGGCTGCACAGGAAGCGGACTACATCATCTTATGGGGTGCGAATCTAGTCAGTACGGGTGTACACGCGATTCCGTTCATTCGTGAAGCCAAAGAGCGCGGTGCAAAACTCGTGGTAATCGATCCACGTCGCACACGTACTACCATGATGGCAGATTGGCATATTCAACCCAAGCCAGGCACCGATGCAGCACTAGCATTGGGTCTAATGAAAGTCATCGTCGATAAAGGCATGCATGACGAAGAATTCCTAAAAGAACAGACAGTGGGTTGGGAAGAGTTATTAAATTCTAAATTGCCGGATTATCCACTCGATAAAGTCGAGTCCATTACAGGTGTGGCTGCGGCTGACATCGAAAAACTAGCGACGGAATACGCATCCGCTAAGATTGCCGTGATCCGAGCTAACTATGGACTTAACCGTCACCAAAACTCAGGCCAGATGTGCCGAGCTATCCTAACGTTGCCATGTATCACAGGTTCATGGCGTCATCGTTCAGGTGGTGCTAGCTTCGGTAACCTAGAAGAAATGTGGTTACGTCATGACTTGGCTAAATTACATCGTCCTGATCTAGGTGATCGTGCCTCTAAGCGTCAAATCAGCATGGTGCAATTGGGTCGAGCGTTATCAGACAATATTGGCTACAACGAAGAGCCATTAGATCCACCGATTAAATCTATGTTCGTTTACAACTCTGATCCCGCTAACTGTGCACCTAACTCAAATGGTATTCGCAACGGCATGATGCGTGATGATTTATTCGTTGCAGTTCATGAGACATTCTGGACGGACACATGTGAATACGCCGATATCGTATTACCAGCCGATACCCAATTAGAGCGTCAAGATTTAGTGGCGACCTACGGTAACTGGTACTACGTGATGAATGAGAAAATCATTGAGCCATTAGGTGAGTCAGTACGTAACTCAGAATTATTCCGTATGCTCGCTAAGAAAATGGGCTACGACCAAGACACAGATAATGCATTCACTCAAACGGATGAAGAAATCATTCGTGACATTCTCGTGCAAGATGAAGTCAATCCTCTTATGGAAGGCATCACGTTTGAAAACTTGAAGAAGAATGGTTGGTGGCGTGCTAACACTGAGTCTGAGCGTCGTAACTTCATGAAGAACGGCTGGCCAACACCAAGTGGCAAGATCGAGATCTTCAGTGAAGCACTCAAAGAAGAGGGCGTAGATCCATTACCAACCTATGTGCCAGAGATTGAAGGGCAAGAAGATCCAAAGCGCGACCAATATCCGCTACAGGTATTAAGTAGTGCATCGCATTACTTCATTGGTGATTCATTCCAAGCAGTTCCACGTTTACAAGCCATGATGTCACGTCCAACGGTTGAGCTTAGCCCAGACGAAGCGGCCAAGCGAAACTTGCAAGATGGCGACTTATGTCGCTTATACAATGATCGCGGTGAGACATATGCTTACGCGGTGATTATTGAAGGCATGCTATCAGGCATGTGTTCTACTCAGAAACAATTCAAAGGCAGTAACACACCAGGCGGTGTCAACATTAATGCATTGAACTCAGAAATGTTGACTGACTTTGGTAATAGCCCAACCTTCTATTCATGCTTAGTCGAAGTCGAAAAAGCTGACGAGAAAATGCGTAAGCAAACACTCCTAGAAGAATGGGGTGGTAAAGAAGGTTATATTCAAAAGTGGCGTGAAGACCCTAGAAACCAAGGGATGGAAGCAACTGATGAAGAAATTATTCAAACAGCAGAAGAGATTCACCCGGGGGTATTCAACTAATGGCAAAGCTAGATACATTTAACGACCCGTTTGATTTTCGTATTCGTACTCTTCCGGAGCCGAATCCTGATATTCAAACGCTACGTGTTCTCAGTAATGATGGCGTCATCACAAAATTTAAGAATCTGACAGAAGATACTTATGAAGTTGTGATTACATGTCCTGAAGGCTCGCATAAACTATGCGCTCGAGCAGGTCAATATGGCACTATTAAAGTTGAAGGCATACAAAAGCCACGTTCATACTCTTTTGCACAAACACCTGAAAGAGAAAATCCTAACGAATACACATTCTTTATTCGTTTGGTTCCTGGTGGTGAGTTGTCAGCATGGTTAGCCGAAAAGAATCGTGAAGGTGAAAAAGTAAAATTATCCGGTCCTATGGGTAAATTTGGTTTAGATGCCTCTATGAAGCCGATGGTATGTATTGCTGGTGGTAGTGGTATGAGTGCGATCAATGCATTAACTCAAGAAGTACAGGCGCGTGGCATAGCTCGTGATTGTTACTTCTTTTATGGTGCTCGTTCACAAAAAGATTTGTATTTGTTAGACGAAATGAAAAAGATGGCAGAGCAATGGCCAGCCGGTTCTAACTTCAAATTCATCAGTGTGCTATCCGAAGAACCAGAAGACAGTGATTGGGATGGCCCACGTGGGTTTGTCACGCAACACATGAAAGAAGAGTACTTAGATAAAGGCGTAGTCACCGCTGATAATCTTAAAGCCTTCTTCTGTGGACCACCTCCAATGATTGATCATGGTGTTCAGGCATTGGTAGATGCTGGCTTGTCTATGGATGATATTTACTACGATAAATTCGAAGACATGCGTTCACCTGCACCTGTGGTTGATAATCAAAAGTGTGTCTTATGTGATGAGTGCTTAATGGTGAAAGCCACAGATAACTGTATTGTTGAAGCCACAAACTTCAAGCGCGATGCAGATGGCATTACGGACTTTGAGCGTGTACAACCTGCACATAGCTCAGGGCTCTACTACAACTCTTTGTACATTGATGAGAAAGAATGCATTCGATGTTACGCTTGTGTAGAAGCTTGCCCACATGATGCAATTAATCCGAATTACGACAAAGTGCCGACAACGCTCAGGAAATTTTAATTGGACCTGCTACGTTCTCAATATGATGTCGTTCAAGCTATTTATTATGTCTTGAACATATAAATAATAGCCACATTCGAAAAGCTGCTTCAGGATTCTGAAGCAGCTTTTTTTTGAATCATTGTCAGCACGCAAACGCTATGACCATGATTAGATAAGCTTAAATAGGAGCAACCGATGAAAAATCGCTTAAAATGTATGACCGCTTTATTGAGTACGCTGCTACTAGCAGTCACTCTCAGCGCATCAGTGGTGGGTGCAGAAGAATACCGCGAGGGATTGTTCTGGAAGATCGAAAAAGAAGGTGAGTTTGTAGGCCATGTATTTGGCACCTTGCACATGAATGATGCTCGCATCAAGGATATCTATGACCGAATCTCTTTAGTACTAGATGATTCGCAAAGTTTTGCCATGGAAGCCTTTCCAAGTGATCACTACTGGAACCCGTACCAAGGCGGACAGTTAATCAAACACGAAATGGTCTTGCCGCGCGGTGACTCACTGGCTAACTATGTCGGTGAAGAAACCTATGCAGAAATTGAGCAAGTGCTAGTTGACGTTTTAGGAATGCAGCCAGATTTAGTCAGCACATTACGCCCATGGGCAGCTATGCGCAGTTTTGCCGTCAAGGCTAAGAGCAATGATGTGATCCTAGACTACGCATTACTTGAGCGTGCCGGTGATCAAAAGAAAGAGCTGTTCCAAGTTGAATCCATAGAAGAGTTTATCGTCACCCTGCAAGAAATGCCGATAGAAGCGCAAGTCGCTCTATTGAAATTCACAGTCGCCAGCTACAACGATATGCAAGGCATCATTGATGACATGCTTGATGCTTACTTACAAGAAGACTTGGAAGCCATGCACAGCATTAGCACACGCTTTATTCCAAGTGCTGAGGAGAACGAACAATGGCGTGATGTATATTTACGTCATGTGATCGAAATTAGAAACATTGTGATGGCACACTACATGCGTAAACCTATGCGTTTAGGCAATACCTTCATAGCTGTGGGTGCTGTTCACTTGTTTGGTGAAAAAGGCGTCCTCGCCTTAATTGAAAAAGATGGTTATACCCTAACAAGAGTTGATCTATAACACTTGGGTAAAATAATAAGAGTAAAACAATAACGCCATGAAATATAAAATAGCAGACCTAGCGATCATAGTATTGTCAGTACTGCTTATGTCAGCGCCCGTATTGGCCGAGACTAAATATGTTTCAGACGAGTTTGAAATCATGCTGCGCCGTGGACAAACTGTGCAGCATGAAATTATCCGCCAGTTAAAAAGTGGCACGCCTGTGGGTGTATTAGAGAGCAATCCTAAGTACAGTCTAGTCCGTACTAGCTCGGGTACTGAAGGTTGGGTGTTAACACGCTATCTCATGGATCAACCAGCTGGGCGTGAACGCGCACTTCAACATAAAGCCGAGTACGAGCTTCTTAAAAATAACTTTGATGCCTTACTCGCTAAACAAAAAAGCGATCTCGAACAAGAACTAGCTGAACTAAAAGTTCTTGCAGAAAAACCTATCACATTAGAAAGACACAATACCGAATTGCAAGGGCTACTCGCCCAACAAAAGCAACGCTATCGAACCCTAGAACAAGAAACCGAAGCTCTACGCACACCCTATAAAGATCGTGAATGGTTAATCACTGGTGCCGGCGTGTTTTTTGCGGGCTTGGTGGTGGGGATGATTTTGGTTTCGATCGGGAGACGTAAGAGGCGTTGGAACCAGCTTTAAACCTATCTGCGTTGCCACGCCTACCTCGATAACGGTTTAAAATTTAATTTTTTTATCTAGTCCAATAGTGCTCATTAAGAGAGGCTACTAGATTATTAATTTGTTTTGATACAGCAGTTGGATCTGGCTGTTGCCATAGGCCTGACCTATGGTACTCAAGACTCTTTTCTTTATATATCGGGTTTAAACATATCACTATTGCATTGAACGTATCATTAGGTTCAAAAACTTCTTCGATCTTATAGTCAGTTGCTGATGCCAAGATTTTTTCAATATCATGTCCTATTGTCCTATTGTCCTTAGTTTTTTTTTCATCTTGACAAAAAAAATCTATATACGATTTCAGTGCGAGCTCCAAAGCGTGTGCATATAAATAGTACAGTGGCATAGGATATATGTGATGTGTGACATCAGGTTCAATAGTATTTTTAATAATATCCGCACATTCTAGGAACTCTATACTGCGATTAAGTATACCAATATGGTTTGTATATTTTTCTTGCATTTCCATAATCAAGATCAAATATATGAATTAGTCATCATTAGTTTTTCGTGTCTCAGAAAGTGAGCTAGCTATGATTCCTGCAGAAATAGCGACTATGCCTAGACCGATGATCAAGATGCAGAAAGTGAATATTC
>CBFHSW010000049.1:0-2772 GCA_965658595.1 Gammaproteobacteria bacterium
GACAATGTATTAAATGATAAAGCATCAGAAAAGCGTGTGCGCTTACAGTGGGATATATCTTTTTAGTGAGTTCACGTCTGCAAGGATTAGATACGGCCTAGGATAGACTGTTTGCTATTAGAGTGCAGACATCCTAACCACTTACAGATAAACAATCTTGTGTGGTCAGTGTGAAGGGCGATGAAAACTGGTTACAAAGATAAACTAAGAGTGGAACATTCACTTGCAATGTTAAATGAGAACGATTATCATTAACATATAGATCAACAGATTTAAGTCAAGGAGCAAGTTATGCAATCTTCACTATTGAATGCGGACAAGGCGCATAATCAAAAGTCCAAATTTCATGCGGCACGGGTAATTGATGGAGGGAAAACTCTTGATCTTACTCATCTTTTAGAGGGTGAGCGTTATGCTTGGATTACTCATGCGGGTGAAACTTATCTTCTACAAATCACCAAATCGAATAAACTTTTACTGACAAAATAATCAGCACACAGATTAAATTAGGTTTAATGAGCGCGATTGACTCCCTCGTTCGTTAAAATACTCAAGCCAAGACTTAGTCTATGCTTCAACCTCCATAAGTCGGTAGCCAGAGTATATTTAATTGCTGGATTTAGCTGAGATCAATGCCAAATATTATTTGCTCAATTGTCTGAAGGCGGCCTGAGCATGCTCAAGAGTTTTATCTACATCTTGCATAGTATGAGCAGCTGAGATGAATCCCGCTTCATAGGATGAAGGAGCAAGATAAACACCTTTCTCTAGCATCAGTTGAAAGAATTGATTGAACATAGTTTGGTTGCAAGCAGTGACTTGCTCGAAACGTGTAATCTTTTCTTCATCACTAAAGAAGAATCCAAACATTCCACCGGCATGGTTGGTGGTCATACCAATACCCTGTTCATGTGCTAGTTGTTTAAGTCCTGTAACTAGGCGTTGTGTCATATTTCCTAAGCGATCATAAAAGCCATCTTGTCGAACAAGATTGAGTGTCATGATGCCTGCGGTCATAGCAATAGGATTACCCGATAGAGTGCCCGCTTGATAGACTGGCCCATTAGGTGCTAGGTGAGACATGACCTCTTTACAGCCACCAAAGGCTCCGACTGGCATGCCTCCACCGATTACTTTGCCTAAGGTAGTGAGATCTGGAGTTACATTATACAATTCTTGAGTGCCACCCAAGGCAACGCGGAAACCTGTCATGACTTCGTCGAAAATAAGTAAACTATTGTATTTTTGAGTGATGTCTTTCAAGCCTTGTAAGTAACCATCTATAGGTAATACACAGTTCATATTGCCCGCTATTGGTTCAACGATAATACATGCGATGTCATCGCCTTGTGCGGCAAATAACTCTTCCACGGCAGCTAAATCGTTGAAGGGTAGTGTGAGCGTGTGTGCTGCTAGCTCTGCGGGGACACCTGGTGAGCTGGGGGTGCCGAATGTAAGTGCACCGGAACCTGCTTTAACTAATAACGAGTCTGCATGGCCGTGATAGCATCCTTCAAACTTTAATATCTTAGAGCGTCCGGTATAACCGCGTGCGAGTCTTATTGCACTCATGGTCGCTTCGGTCCCTGAGCTGACCATGCGCACTTGTTCGATTGAAGGCACCACTTCACAGACGAGTTTAGCCATTTCTGTTTCAAGCAGTGTGGGTGCTCCAAAACTTAACCCATGGACGGCGGCTTCTTGGACCGCTGTAATGACATCCTGATGGGCATGGCCCAATATCATTGGCCCCCAAGAGCCAACATAATCAATATATTGCTTATCTGTTGTGTCAAAAATATATGCACCAGAAGCACGTTTTATGTAGACAGGATTTCCACCGACAGCCTTAAAGGCACGTACCGGTGAGTTGACGCCACCTGGGATGTATTTTTGTGCTTCTTCAAAATGTGATTGCATTGATTCCATGAGATGCCTAAAGAGATAGTGATTTATCGACGCATTATAGCAACTTGGTGAAAATTGTTAGCTTCCTGAAAGGGATCTTGTGCATTAAATACTGTATGACTGCTGGCAATTAGATGTGCACCTGCTCGCAGAGGTAAATTGACGTTGTTAGCTGTGATGCCACCGATGGCACAAACAGAGGGCTGTAATAGCTTGCAGGCATTTTGCAGCACACTAAGTGGACATTTTTGAGCTAATGGCTTGGTGTGAGAAGAAAAAAGTCGACCAAATGCTACGTAGTTAGCACCCTGTTTTTGTGCCATGAGTGCTTGATAAACGCTTCTATAACAGGAAACACCAATGATTTTGTCAACGCCTAAATGTTCGCGGGCATGGCGAAGTGAGTCATCGCTTTTGCCTATATGAACCCCATCGGCATTGATGCGTTTGGCCAACTCTACGCGATCATTAATAATTAGAGTGACTGCATAATCATCACACAGGCGTTGCATATCCTGTGCAAGCGGGAGTAGCTGTTGGTCGCTCAGGTTTTTTTCCCTGAGCTGAATGTAATCCGCACCCCCTCGAATAATTTGTTCTGTACGCTCTATCCAAGTGTGATGAGGGTACACACAATCAGAGGTGAGAACATAAAGTCCTTGCAGCATTAGGTGTGCGCTTTATATCTGGCAGGAATCATCTGGCCGCGACCGGGTGCTTGGGCATGTTGTAATGCATTGTAGGTAAACTGCTGTGCATGTAAGGCTGCCTCTTGAGTCGATTCACCCAACGCAAGAAAACAAGCCAAGGCGCTACTCATGGTACAACCACTACCATGATAGGTATGTGGCAAGCGGGGCCATG
>CBFHSW010000050.1:0-7167 GCA_965658595.1 Gammaproteobacteria bacterium
ATCGATGCCATATTTGCGCAATGTGATAGGAATGGCTACACCAGCAATACCTGCACAAATTAGGTTGGCGATCATGGCAAGGGCTATGATGCCGCCTAATTTGACGTCGTGAAACCATAAGATAGCAATGGCCGCCACCACTACCGCCCAGACTAAGCCATTTAACACACCAATACCTAGTTCACGCGCAAGTAATAAGGCGGAGTTAGAATGACCAACTTGTTTCAATGCCAAGCCTCTAATTACCAAGGTTAAGGTCTGGCTGCCTGCAATACCTCCCATACTAGCAACCACAGGTATTAATACGGCGAGTAAGATAAGTTCCTCTAATGTAGATTGGAATAAACTGATTACCCAAGCGGCTAAGAAGGCTGTCATCATATTGATTCCTAACCAAAGTGCTCGGCGTCGAGTGGATTTAGTCACAGGAGCAAATAAATCCTCGTCCTCGGATAAACCCGCCATACTCATGACTGAGTGCTCACCCTCTTCACGGATCACGTCAACTACATCATCAATAGTAATTCGACCTAGAAGCTTATGTTGATCATCTATCACAGGTGCTGAGATTAGATTAAGGGTTTCAAAAGTATGGGCAACATCGGTTGCAGGCTCATTAGCCAGAATTGGTTCAACGTTGTCTTCCATTAAGTCACCCACGAGCAGACTTAAGTCGTTTGTTAGTAAGTCGGTGAGGCGTAATGTACCTATATAGTGTTGATAACGGTCGACCACAATTAGATTATCAGTATGTTCAGGTAGGCCTTTGCGTGATCGGATATAACGCAACACGACATCTAAAGTGATGTCTTTACGTACCGTTACAATATCAGTATTCATGAGGCCACCGGCTGTGTTCTCATCATATGCTAGTACTGACTTGAGGCGTGTTTGGTCACTGCTATCAAGATTATTGAGCGCAGTTTGGGTGACCTCGTCAGGAAGATCTGATAGCAAGTCAGCTAAATCATCGAGCTCTAGGCCTTCAGTGGCAGCCAATAATTGCTCAGGATCCATGATGTTAATGAGACTATTACGAACCTCATCACCCACATGTAATAAGATTTCTCCCGATTCATCATGGTCTAACATGTTCCAAATAAAGAAACGTTTAGACTGGGGTAAAGACTCTAAAAGTAGTGCGACTTCAGCAGGGTGAAAGGCATTAAGAATATTAGCCGCACGTTTCATTTCACCTGTATTTAAGGCGTCGGTAATAACCTCAAGATTATTGCGCACAGATGAGATAGGGGTGTCTGACATTATTCTTCTTCTATAAGTTAATAAGATAAACGAATTGTCGATTAGATTGAGTTTACCCGTTAACTATGAATTGCAAAAGAAGAATGATTAAAAAGGTTTAAAAAGTATTATTGAGTTCATCTACCAATATATGAATTTGTGTGGGGGATGTGGTCACACTAAGAATCTTCTTAATAGGCTTCTCTAACTTGTCAATTCGACAAGTATTAATAATAGATTTAATTTCAAGCAAGGTCGCAGGATGTGCGCTAAAGTTTTTCAGTCCCATGCCGAGTAATAAACGTGTGTAGCGTGGATCACCCGCCATTTCTCCACACATAGCTACTGGGATGTGTGCTTTCTCTCCAGCTTTAAGTGTTAGATGTATGAGCTTGAGTACCGCAGGATGCAGTGGGTCGTATAAATAGTTAACCGACTCATCAATCCTATCGATAGCCAAAGAGTATTGAATCAAGTCATTAGTGCCAATGGAGAGAAAATCACACTGCTTCGCAAAGCGCTGCGCGAGCAGAGCTGCCGCAGGTACTTCTATCATAATGCCAATCGGGATGTCAGGATCAAAGTCAGTGCCCTCATCAAGCAACTCTTGTTTGGCCTGATCAAGGATTCTATAACTGGAAAATAATTCATCTTCACTAGTAATCATTGGAAACATGATTCTGACTGGACCATAGACCGATGCACGCAAGATTGCCCGCAACTGACATTTAAATAACTCGGTATCTTTTAAAGAGCGTCTTAAACCTCGCAATCCAAGTGCAGGGTTTTGAACCATGGGCCCCTTGTATTTTGGATCAAATTCTTTTTCAGCTCCTAGATCTAGGGTGCGGATAGTGACAGGTAGCCCCTTGAGTGCACGGACAACTTTTTTATAGGCGGAGAATTGTTCTTTTTCTGAAGCTGGTTCCTCACGATCGATATACAGAAATTCAGTTCTATAAAGACCCACACCCATTGCGCCGCTTGGCTTGAGAGCTTTTGTATCTTCTATTAATTCAATATTAGCTTGCAGGTTGATTGTTATACCATCTTTAGTTTTGGCATCAACATCACGTAAAGTTTGCAATTTTCGACGTTCATCTTTTAGGGCCTTGCGTTTATGTTTGTATTCGCGAATAGTCTTTTCATCGACTCCTGCCAATACCATGCCCTCAGCTCCATCTATAATGATTTGTTCATTATTTTTAAGTAATTGACGTGCATCTTGGACACCAACAATAGCAGGTATACCCAGACTTCTAGCAATAATAGCGGTATGAGATAACGGGCCACCTAATTCAGTGATAAAACCAGCAATGCTTTGATGTTGAAGCACTACAGTGTCTGCTGGTGTTAAATCATCAGCAACAATTATTGAGCCTCGTAGTGTTTGAATTTCTTTCTCTACTTCATATTTTTGATCATAGAGCATTTTTTGAATTAGATTGATAACGTGATCAATATCATCTTGGCGTGTTTTTAAATACTCGTCTTCCATTAATTCAAATACGGCAATCAGCTTGTCGCGCTGTAATTGCAGAGCCCATTCTGCGTTACAGCGGTTTTCTTTAATTATGTCTATAGGGGCGCTAGATAGCATGGCATCATCTAGCATTAATAAATGTGATTCGATGAACGAGGCAATGTCTTTCGGGGCGCCTGCA
Organism: Gammaproteobacteria bacterium; assembly: GCA_965658595.1. Lineage (GTDB taxonomy): Bacteria > Pseudomonadota > Gammaproteobacteria > UBA4575 > UBA4575 > UBA1858. The sequence goes on from CBFHSW010000050.1 coordinate 2,907, forward strand.
GGGATAGAGCTCTGGATCTTTTTAAGTTGTTGGCTGGCACGCTTGATAGCAGAATTAAATCGTTGTATTTCTGATTTAATTTGAGATTGTTTAATGGTGCGTTCGTACACTTCGAGAGAATTTCGATGTAGTACATGAACACCACCTATAGCGATGCCCTTTGATACGCCTAGTCCGTTGATCATTAATGCCATGAATATTCCTCGCTTACTCGCTTTCCCCGAATTTATCCAATACCAATGTAGTTAATTTTTGCACGGCAGATTGTGCATCATCGCCTTCTGCATAAATCATAATTTCACTCCCTTTACTGGCCGCTAACATCATGACGCCCATGATGCTCTTGCCATTCACACGCTTACTGTCTTTTTCGATTTCTATCAAGGCGCCAAATTCACTGGCCACACCTACAAATTTTGCAGCTGCACGGGCATGCAATCCGAGTTTGTTGCAGATAACGACTTTTTCTTTAATCATGTTCTCATTCATAAGACTTTCATTCATATGTACTTCAATCATCAACATCTAGGATGTCAGTAAAATGCCCTCTTGACCCCCGCTGACAGCTTTGTGCAACAGTTCCTCAATCGGCGCATTGACATAATTTAACACTCTAATCAGCATCGGCAAGTTCACTCCGGTAATCACACTCACACTTTCATGGTCAGCAAAATGATGTGCAATATTGCTCGGAGTTGCTCCATATAAATCTGTTAAAATTAATAGATTAGCCGTGGCTGTTAATGTTTCAACTAGCTGGTGTGTATCACTAATGATACGTTCAGGATCACATTCCAGGCTTACTGATAAGCAGTGGCATTGAGTTGGTAATGTATTGCCAAAAGTTAAGCGTGCTGATTCTAGTAATTCTTCACCGATATTGCCATGTGTCACTAGAAGTAAATTAGTTGTCATTATTCGAATTCTCTATGTCTTACTGAGATGGGATAATCTAGGTTGTTCAGCAATACAGCTAGTTTATTTATGCAGTATACCGAGCGATGATGTCCACCTGTGCATCCAATGGAGAGTGTTAGATAGCTTCTATTTTCACTAGCAAATAAATTGATCCAGCGAGTGATAAAAGTATGTATGGAGTTAATCATTTCCTCAACTTCAGAATTTTTCTCAAAAAAATCAATCACTAGCTGGTCATGTCCAGATAAATTCCTAATCGACAAATCCCAATAAGGGTTAGGTAAGCAGCGCACATCAAACATAAAGTCTGAGTCTGTAGGCACACCGTATTTATAACCAAAGGATTGCAGAATAACATTTAGTTTTGAAGAGTTTTTTTTAACAATGAGTTGGCCGATCAGTGAGCGCAATTGGCGCACATTTTTTTTGCTAGTATCAATAGTGAGATCTGCATTTTCTGACAAGCTACTGAGCAACTCTTTTTCTAAGGTGATGGCTTCTATAAGAGGAGTATCTTTATTCGTAAGAGGGTGCTTGCGTCTTGTTTCGCTGAAGCGTTTCAACAGTATGTTGACTTCTGCGCTCAAGAATACGATCTCTATAGCGGTATGATTTTCCTTGAGTGTTTTCAGCGTGTCAGATAGATTCTCAAGTGAGAGTCCTGCTCTTGCATCAATGCCGATAGCAATATTTTCATGATGTTCGTGTTCATCATTGGCGCATTGATCAATGAATGTGGCTAATAATGAAATAGGTAAGTTGTCTATACAATAAAAGTTTTCATCCTCTAAAGCATTTAGGGCGATGGATTTCCCAGACCCTGATAGTCCAGAAATAATAATTATCCTCACGCAGAGTCCTCTTCTATCGATTGTTGTTGACGCTCAATAAAGGTATCTGCGGCATTAATGCCTTTGATCGATAGTAAGTGATTTCTTACTGCCGCTTCTGCTAGCACTGATAAGTTGCGTCCAGCTGCAACAGGCAAATGTATCACAGGGATATCTAAGCCAAGAACATTCTTGGTGCGCACATGTGTACTCAATCGTTCCTCAGGAGTGATGTTATTCATGCTGGTAAGGTGAATGATTAAGCGTAAGTATTTACTCAGCTTGATAGAGCTGTCTCCATACATCTCGCGAATGTTCAATACGCCTAAGCCCCTAACTTCGAGAAAATCTCTTAACATCTCTGGGCATGAGCCAAGAATAATATTCGGTGCAATACGCATAAATTCTGGGGCATCATCCGCCACTAGCATATGTCCTCTAGAGACCAGCTCAAGAGCAAGTTCACTTTTCCCCAGACCGCTCTCACCTGTCAGTAATACTCCCAGACTAAGCAGTTCCATAAACACGCCATGAATGATGACTTTATCTGCTAGTTGCTGAGATAAAAAATAACGAAGACGCGTAATGACTTCTGTTGAAGATAATGTTGAACAAAATATCGGGACTTTATATTTTTCTGCTAATGTTTTGAGTTCATCGGGTGGAATCAGGCTATCAGAAAAAATTATCGTGACAGAATCTTCACCGAATAATTTTTCAAATACTTTATCTCTTTCTGTGAGACCGAGAGATTGTAAGTAACTTAACTCTACCTTGCCGATAATTTGTGCTTGGTTAGCGTGTATCACATTGAAGTAGCCAACTAATGTGGCTGCATCATCACTAAAGCTATGATGTGAGAAAGGTTGATTAAGGTACTCTGCGCCCCACCAAACACTCAGTTTTAGTTGAGAGCCAACAGAATCGAGAATGGCTTGAGGAGTGGTCTGAGTCTGCATGCTATTAACCCGGTTAGAGTGAAGCCTTATGCGGCGTGCTGATCAGTGTTACTTGCAAAAACCTCTAGGATTTCTTCAGCTGTTTGGCAGTTATCTAAAGCCGATCGATGGTCAGTATCAGATAAGAACTCAGCTAATGAGGCGAGTGCCTTCAAGTGCTCATCATTGGCCTCATTAGGAACCATTAAGGCACAAATAAAGGAAACATTCTGATCATCTGGAGCATCAAAATCGACCGCATGTTCTAGTTTAATAATTGCGCTGCGAACTTTGTCTAGATTGTCGACACGGCAATGAGGAATAGCCACACCATCACCCAAGGCAGTGGTGCCCAAGCGTTCTCTAGCAATTAAGCCTTCACTTACTTGAGTCGCTGTAATATCCCCTAGATCATGAGCGAGCAGTTCACCGAGGAGTTCAAATACTCGCTTCTTACTACTCGCATTGTTTTGTAGTGATATTCTATCTAAGTGTAGATAGGCTGAAAATGAAACATTATCCATAATGAAATCTTTAGTTAGACGCAAGGTTCCTATGCGCGCCCTCAGCGTTGTGATGATCCTTTATTTTCTCTTTATGTTTGACTATTTGTCTATCTAATTTATCAATTAATTGATCAATTGCTGCATACATATCATCCGCTATTGCTATCGCAAAAATTTTATTGCCACTGATGAGTATAGAGCCCTCGGCTTGATGACGATTTTTTTCAATATTGAGGACTACATGGGTGTGTATTACACGATCGAAGTGTCTTTCGAGACGTTTGAATTTATCATTGACGAAATCACGAAGTGGCTCGGTGATGTCAAAATGTTGGCCTGTAAGTTCTATTTGCATATTGCCTCCTTTTATTATGAAAAGGGTGAGAGTCAACTCTCTTAGGTGCCAAGCGCTTCTTATTGAGCGCTGTGATGAAAGTATGAAATCGACACCGACATTACTACTCTATTCCAGCTGACTAGAATGCTCAAGTCTCAATTGTGCTGGATAGGGATACTAGCTGTTTGAAATGGCGCACATGCAGAGCACATGGCTCTGTAACGCCCTTCATACCCTATCTTTCAGGAGGTATGGCTATAAAGTTGAGTGAGTATAAACAGTTGTTCTACAGCTGCTTGCGCTCGTTGGAAGGTGGAATATTCATTGCCTCACGGTATTTAGCTACGGTGCGACGCGCCACTTTTATTCCTTTCTCATCCAAGGTTTTTGCAATTTTGTTGTCGCTTAACGGTTTGGCAGGATTCTCTTCTTGGATCATTTTCTTGAGCATGGCTCGAATAGCTGTGGCTGAGCACATGCCACCATCCGCTGTGCTTACATGACTAGAGAAAAAATATTTGAGTTCAAAAATACCACGAGGCGTATGTAGATATTTGTTAGTGGTGACTCGCGATACAGTCGATTCATGAAGCTCTAGTTGTTCGGCTATGTCTTTTAGTACCAGCGGCTTCATCGCTTCTGGACCTTGTTCTAAAAAGTTGATCTGCTCATCTATAATCGCACTACTGACACGTAACAAAGTTTCATTGCGACTTTGTAAGCTTTTTATAA